>MTPE01000162.1 GCA_002011835.1 Desulfarculaceae bacterium JdFR-95
TGGAGCTCACCGTGGAGCTGGCCGCGGCCGCGGTGTGGAGCGAGGGCGACGACCCCTGGAGCCGGCGGGTGTGCGGAATCACCGCGGAGCTGGGAGGAGACGCCCGCTCCCCCGGGGGCCTCAGCTACTTCACCGACGCCTCGGTCCTGCTGCCGGCCCTGGGTGGGCCGCCGGTGGTGATCCTGGGTCCGGGCACCATGGCCCACCAGCCGGACGAGCGCTGTCCCCTGGAGCAGATCCAGACCGCGGCCCGCATCTACGCCGAGCTGGTGCGGCGCTGGCTGGCGGGGGAGGAGGACTGATGGCGCGGCGGGGGCGTCTGCCCGGCACCCCGGCGGTGCGTGCCCTGCGTGCAGCGGGAGTGGAGTTCGTGCCCCGCCCTTACGCCTACCAGGACCACGGCGGCACCCGGGTGGCGGCCCGCGAGCTGGGGGTGGACGAGCACGCGGTGATCAAGACCCTGGTGTTCGAGGACCACACCGGCCGGCCCCTTCTGGTGCTGATGCACGGCGACCGCCAGGTCTCACAAAAGGCCCTGGCAAGGGCTTTGGGGGTGAAGTGGGTGCGGCCCTGCGAGCCGGCCGCGGCCCAGCGCCACACCGGCTACCAGGTGGGCGGCATCAGCCCCCTGGGTACGCGCAAGCGCCTGCCGGTGTACGTGCAGGCCAGCGTACTGGAGCTGGAGCGCATCTACCTCAACGCCGGCCGGCGGGGCCTGCTGGCCGAGCTGGACCCGCGCGAGTTGGCCCGGCTGGTCCAGGCGGTGCCGGTGGAGGTGGCGCAGGTGGAGTAGGAGCAGAGGCCGAAAACATCCCGCCCGCAGGTAAACCGCGGCCACACGGCGCGTGAACCACGCTCGGGAAGGGGAAGACAGCCGCCGGGGGAAAACGATCGCTCGGGAAGTGGTTCCGGCAGGAGGGAAGGCCCTCTCTCCCCGGTTCAAAAACAAGCCCCTGCCTTCCTAGGACGAAGCCGGTGAACCGGGAGGGCGAGGAGCCTTTGGGGCGGCTCATTCCTCACGTTTGCGGCGCCAGGCCTCGGAGAGGTAGGCCGAGACCACCACCAAGACGGCCAGGACCAGGGCGATGAACCAGCCATAGGTGGCCTGGGGGTAGAACACCCGCCAGAGGAAGATTCCGCCGGCCGCGCCCAAGATGGCCCGGATGATGAAGACCGCGGTACGGCTCATGGGGAGTCCTTTCGCGCGAGTAGGGTCAGGGGCGCCCGCGCGCGGGCGCCCCTGACCGGATGCGTGACTACTTCTTGCTGTAGTCGTACCAGCCGCGGCCGGTCTTGCGGCCCAGGTTGCCGGAGCGCACCTGGTTCTTGAGCGTGGTGGGCGCGGCCCACTTCAGCTCCTTGTTGAGCTCCTGGAAGAAATAGTCGGCCACGTACTTGCAGATGTCGATGCCGGTGAAGTCCATCAGCTCGAAGGGGCCCATGGGGTAGTTGAGCCCCAGCTTGATGGCCTTGTCGATGTCCTCCTTGCTGGCCACGCCCTCCTCCAACAGCTTCACCGCCTCGATCAGGTGGGGGATCATGAGGCGGTTGACGATGAAGCCGGGGGAATCCACCTTGACCTCCACGGTCTCCTTGCCCATCTTCTCGGCGATGGCGCGGGTGGTGGCCACGGTCTCGTCGCTGGTGGCGTAGCCGCGGATCACCTCCACCAGGCGCATGAGGGGCACGGGGTTGAAGAAGTGCATGCCCACCACCTTGTCGGGGCGCTTGGTGGCNGCGCCGATCTCGGTGATGGACATGGAGCTGGTGTTGGTGGCCAGGATCACCTCGTCGCGGGTGATCTCGTCCAGCTCGGCGAAGACCTTCTTCTTCAGGTCCAGGTCCTCGATCACGGCCTCGATCACGAAGTCAGCCGCGGCCAGCTCGCCCATGTCGGTGGTGCCCTTGATGCGGCCCAGGATCTCGGCCTTCTGCTCCTCGGTCACCTTGCCGCGCTCCACCCCCTTGCTCAGGAAGCGGTCGATGGCCTTCAGTCCCCGCTCCACGAACTCGTCCTTGATGTCGCGCATGATCACCTGGGCGCCCATCTGGGCGGCCACCTGGGCGATGCCGTTGCCCATGGTGCCGGCGCCCACCACTCCGATGGTCTTGATCTCACTCATGGCTCTCCGTTCTCCTCCTTGCTGTGGCTGCGGTCAATAGAGCTCCCTCGAGCCGCCGCCGGGCCTCTCAGCGGCGAAGGCGCTGGCCGGGGGGCGGCTGGCAATACTGACGGTAGATGTCCTCCATCACGCGGTGGATGTCACCAAAGGCCTCCAGCACCCGGGGGTCGAAGTAACCCGGTTTGAGATAGTCGTCACCCTTGGTGATGATCTTGAGCGCGGTGGCGTGGTCGTAGGCCGGCTTGTAGGGCCGGGCGCTGCGCAGGGCGTCATAGGTGTCGGCCATCATCACGATGCGGGCGGACAGGGGAATGTCCTCCCCGGCCAGGCCGTAAGGGTAGCCGCTGCCGTCCCAGCGCTCGTGGTGGGCCACCGCCACCTCCCGCGCCATGGCCAGGCGGGGATCGTCGCCCAGGATATGCAGACCGTAGATGGTGTGCTTCTTGACCTCCTCCCACTCCTTGGGATTGAGCCGGCCCGGCTTCTTGAGGATGTCGGGATGCACGTGCAGCTTGCCCACGTCGTGCATCTGGGCCGAATAGCCCAGGGTCTTGACGAAGGCCCGGTCGCAGCCCAGGGCTCGGGCCAGCTCTTCGGCATAGCGGTTCACCCGCAGGATGTGGTCGCCGGTGTCCTCGTCGTGGCTCTCCGCCGCCCGGGCCAGGGCCCCGATGGTGTAGAGGAAGGCCCGCTCCACCTCCTGCACCTGAGAACTGATGGTCTTGAGAAAGAAATGGATGGTGGCCACCAGGGCCGAGAGCACCTGGGCGTCGTAGCCGCTCACCCGCTTGCCGAAGTCCAGCGCCACCACCCCCACCTGGCCGGAGCGGTAGGCCACCAGNTTGCGCCGCGGCGGCGGCTCACCCAGGCGGGCCCAGATNGAACTGGCCGCCGGACCCTGTCCGTCCTGGTCCCGGTTCCAGAACACGGTGTCGCGGCCCTGGAAAAGGGGCTCGATCTCCTCCGAGGCCACCCGTGCGGCCAGGTTGCGGAAGCTCACCCGACCCNCCTCNAGGTAGTAGAGCAGACAGTTCCAGCTGCCCTCCTCGGTGAGACTGAGCAGGAGCACCCGTTCGGGCCGGGCCTTGGTGTCCTGCCCCGGCGCCAGGAGAAACTCCATCAACTGGTGCAGACTGGCGTCCTGGTCGAAGTCGTAGGGGTCGAAGCCGGCCAGCAGGCGGTTGGTGTAGGCCGCGATCTCGGCCAGACGGTGATAGGCCCCCTCCAGCTCGTCCCCCAGCTCCTTGACCCGCAAGAGCGAGCGCGAGCGGGTGATCAGCTCGGCCATGTTCACCGGCTTGGACAAGAAGTCGTCCGCACCCGCCTCCAGCCCCTTGAGCTTGTCGTCCAGGGCGTCCAGGCCGGTGACCATCACCACCGGCACCCGGCGGGTGGCCTCGTCCGCCTTGAGCCGCCGGCACACCTCGTAGCCGTCCATGCCCGGCATCATCACGTCCAGCAACACCAAATCCGGCGGCTCGCGGCGGGCCAGCTCGAGCGCAGTGGGGCCGTCGGCCGCCTCGCTCACCCGCGCGCCGTGCATCTGGTACAGCTCGCGCAGGAGCTGAAGGTTGCCGGGCTCGTCGTCAACGATCAGTACGTGGACACCCTGCATGAACCCTCGTGAATCCCCTCACTAGTTGCTATTATCATCCCCTGCCCCAAAGGTCAATTTACCGGCAGAAACTCCCGACCGCACCCCGCATTGACAGAAAGTGTCTCACCCTGCTACCTTGAGCGCCACGGAGCCAAGAAACTGCCCCAAAGNGGCCTCTGTGGCATTGGGTCGTGAGCAGCCCTCTGGCCGGGGGGAGAGGCNCTTGCGTCCGCGTGCCGCAGCCGGCGGCCCTCGCGTGAGGAGCAGGGGAGAGCGCCACGGGAGCCGGCCGTACCAAAGGCCCAGGGGAGGGGTAGTCTTGGGGGGTGCTCCTGGGGAGGGATGGGGAAAAAACCTGACCTTCACGGATGGAGCCAAGGAAAGGAAAGGTTGCCATGCACCGCCTCTGCACCGTCTTGCTGGGGTGCCTGCTGGCCCTGATGGTGGGAACAGGGTCGCCCCAGGCCCAGCAAAAGATGTATGTCACCGACAANCTGCAGGTGACGGTGCGCTCCGGGCCGTCCATCGAAAACAAGGTCATCTACGTGGCCCGCACCGGTGAGGTGGTCACCATCCTGGAGGGCCCCAACCGCGAGGGCTGGGCCAAGGTGCGCGTGGCGGGCAAGGAAGGCTGGATGATGGCCCGCTACCTGCAAGAGAAGATGCCCGCGGCCCTGCGACTCAAGGTGCTGGACCCCCAGAACAAAAACCTCCTGCAGCGCCTGGAGGAGCTGACCCGGACCAAGGAGGAACTCCAGCAACAACTCCTGCAAACCCGCCAGAAACTGGAGGCGGTGGAAGACGCCTACCAGCGCCTGCAGAAAGAGGCCGCCGGCACCCTGAAGCTCAAGGCCGAACACGCCAAGCTCAAGAAGGCCTATGCCGAAAAGTCGCGCCGCGTGCAGGAGCTGACCACCGAGGTGGAGTCCCTGCGCTTCGGCAACAACCTCAAGTGGTTCCTGGCCGGCGCCGGAGTGCTGGTGGTGGGCTGGCTCATGGGCCTGGCCTTCGGCCGCCGCCGACGGCGCTCCTCGACCCTCTACTAGCCATGCCCCGCATCCTCACTTGGGCCCTGCTCGCCTGCCTGCTGGCCCCCACCGCCGCCCGGGCCGCACCGCCCTCCTGGTGCGTGGTGCTCCTGCAACCAGCCGTGGTACGCGCCGCCGACGGCCGCGCCCTGTCCCCCGCCCCCGCCTACAGCGCCTGGGACCTGCTGCGCGCCCAGGGAACCCGCCTGTGGGTGCGCCTGCCCTCCTCCGCACAGGGCTGGCTGCCCGCGGACCACGCCCAAGTCCTGCTGGGTTCCGCCCGGCACCACCGCCCACGCCTGAACCGCCTGACCCAGGCTAACCTGCCCCCGAGCCAGAAACGACGCCTGGCCGCGGGACGCATCCAGCCCGGCGACACCCTCTGGCTGGTGGAGCTGGCCTGGGGACGACCCCAACGCTCCTTCATGGTCAACTACTTCCGCGACGAACAACACTACGTCTACTTCCTGCCCGGCGGCCGCAAGGTGCTCCTGCGCTTCCTGGGCGGACGCCTGGCCCCACCGGTGGCCGCCCCCACCCGCCGCGCCGCAGCCCGGCTTGAAGCCCCCACCACCCCACGGTAGAATTCGTTCAGTGTTTTCCGCCCAGCTTCAAGGGGTTGCCCGTTGCCGTCGGCACCCGAGCCAGAAATACTGCGCCGCAACCTGGCCGCCTTGAGCCTCACCGCGCCAGAGGTGGCCCGGTGGCTGGAAGTGTCCGCCGGCCGCGCCGACCCCGCAGCCGAAGACCCGCCTCCCCCGGAAGACGAGATCCCCCTCCACCCCGTC
This sequence comes from Desulfarculaceae bacterium JdFR-95, assembly GCA_002011835.1. Classification (GTDB taxonomy): domain Bacteria; phylum Desulfobacterota; class Desulfarculia; order Desulfarculales; family Desulfarculaceae; genus Desulfocarbo. The sequence continues at coordinate 5,537 of MTPE01000162.1, forward strand.
CTGGCCCGACACCAACCGCAGGTGGGCGGCATCAGCGTGATCGTGGGGGCCGGCTGCCTGGCCCAAGTGCGCCGCCTGCTCCAGACCATGCCCCCGGGCCACCAGGTCTTCCTCCTGGAACACTGCCCCGACACCCTCTACCGCGGCCTGGCCCGTTGGGACCTGGAACCCTGGCTCAGCCAAGGCGATCTGGTCATCCTGGCCCCGGGCGAGGACGCCCTGGAAAAGGCCCTGGCCCGACACCCCCAGCTGGCCCTGGCCGAACAGGTGGAGTTCATCAACCTCAGCACCTGCAACGGCGACCGCCGCGCCCCGGCGGCCTGGGCCCGGCTCTACCGCGTCCTGGGCCACGCGCTCAAGGCCCGCGACCTGGCCCTGCGCTGGGAGGACCCCCGCGGCCTCAACCTGGTGGCCAACCTGGTACACCTGGCCCTCATGGGCCGCGCCGCGGAACTGGCCGGCTGCCTGGAAGGACGACCCGCCCTCGTCCTGGAAGACGGCCCCTCCCTGGACCCCTGCCTGGAGGCCCTGGGACCCCACCTGGGCGGAGCCGTGGTCCTGGCCAGCGACCAGGCCCTGCCCCGGGTGCTGGAGGCCGGAATCATACCCAGCGCCGCCATCATCACCAGCCCCGTGCTGGGACGCCTGTCCTGCTACAGCCACCCCCACCTGCACCAGGTGCCCCTGGTGGCCGAAGAAGTGGCCCACGCCGCCACCCTGCGCGCCCACCCCGGCACCCGCCTGGTCTGCGTGGGACCCCGCGGCACCGCCCTGGGACCCTTCGCCCACATGGCCCAGTGGTTCACTCCCCAGCAACACACCCTGGGCCGAGCCGTGGAGCTGGCCCTCATCATGGGCTGCAAACCCATCGTCCTGGCCGGCGCCGACCTCACCTGCCCCCAGGGCAGCCTCCAGATGCCGGCCATGGACGGCTCCCTGGTCCAGGCCGACATAGACCAGGCCGCCACCGCCTGCTCCCTGGGCCAGATCCTGGCCCGGGCCGGCGTGACCGTGTTCAACACCTCAGCCCAGGGACTGGGCCTGCCCGGCACGCGCCTGGTGGACCTGGACCAGGCCCGCCGCCTCCTGCAACCCTGCGCCGGCCCCCCCGTGCCCATCCCGCCGCTGGCCCGACCCGCCTGGCTCCAGGCCGAGGAGCTGGAGGCCTGCGCCCACCACCTGCGCCGCGCCGCCACCGCCGCCACCCGACTCTGGCAACGCGCCGCCGCACCCCTGGCCGACTTCCCCCCCGAAGGCGACCCCTCCCGCTGGCTGGCCGGCGCCGACGCCCTGTTCGTGGCCCTGGCCGAACAGGCCGCCGCCGACCAGATGCAGGCCGCCTTCCTGGAGGGATGCCTGGTGCGGGCCTTCCTGCGCCGACACCACCTGGTCTGCCGCGGACACGGCCAGGGTGTGACCCTGCGCGAGGCCTGCCGCGACCTCAACCTCTGCCTGGCCGACCTGGAGAGCCGGGCCCACGACCTGGCCCGCGGGCTCAAGGACGCCGCCGAGCGCTTCGCCCGCCTGGCCCGGGCCCGCCGGGAGGGTGACCGGGCCTTTTTGGCTGCGTTCGCGCGTCGTCTGGGGGTGGTGGAGGTGTGAGCCCCGCGCCCGCCCCGGCCCCCGAACGCGGCCATGGCCGTACGGCCATGGCCCTGGCTTTCAAG
>MTPE01000462.1 GCA_002011835.1 Desulfarculaceae bacterium JdFR-95
CACCAGCAGAGTTTGAAATGGCATACTATCGGTCTCAACAGCCTCCGGCCACCCAGGCCGGACTCAACTAAATAACCCTCCGGAAAAACCGGGACGGTTCAACCCAGAACCAGCTAAACCACATGGATCCCAAAGACCAAGCCAAGGTGAGCCAGCTGCTTGAACGATCGGAGAAGGCCTTCCAGGAACTCAAAGCCAGCCTGCCCGCGGACCTCTATCCCCACACCGTGGCCTACCTCACCGGCCTGGTCGAGGACAGCCTGGCCTATCTGCGTTATCTCCTGGAAACCGGCAAAAAGCTCCTTTTGTCCACCAACCGCCTGAAGAGCATCTGGAGCCGGGTAGTCCTGCGCATCAAGAAGATCGGCCGCCGTTGGTCCCGACTGGGTGCCCTGCGCATGCTGGCCGCTTCTCTGCTCTACCTGCTCCATCCTGATCGCTACCAACAACTCGAAGCCCAAAACAGAGGTGACTGCTTACTTACCACATGTCTCACTGGTAATTACTTCCCTAAAGCCGGAGTGGATCCCATGACGCCACCAACTTCGGGACAAGCCCGATGTCTTGCAGGCCGCCGAGACGATCGGCTACCCCGTGACCCTCAAGATCGCATCTGCCCAAGTTGTGCACAAGACAGAGGTGGGCGGGGTCAAGGTGGGCATCGCCAATGCCGATTTTTTCCAGGGTGCTTCTGAATAATCCCCAAGTTGAAGAGATAGAGATAAACCCCCTGATAGTGTTGCCAGAGGGCGAGGGTTGCCTGGCGGTGGACGGGCGTATGCGACTGCGTAGCAGGGTGGAAAGCCAGGGCGGTTGGGGGCGTGCGGCCTGAGGATTCAAGGGGTTGTCCCGGACGGCGACAAGTCGGCTCGCAAATGTGGTTGACATGGGAGCCTAAGATATGATATATACATAAACAGTTTAAATATAAACTATTGAAACAGCAACAACCCTCCTTGAGCTTGCCCGCTGGAAAAGGATGTCGGCGCCAGCCATGCTTTTCAAGGATTGTCTTTGTTTTGCAATGGGAAGGGCCTTCCGGAAGATGAACAAGGTCTATAGGGAGAAGCTGGCCCGTTTTGGGCTGACGCAACCTCAATTCTTCCTCCTGACCGCCCTCTATGAGGAGGATGACATCCTGATCAGCGCCTTGGCTGAGAAGGTGGCCATGGATAAGTCCGCTCTCACCGGCCTGCTGGATCGCCTGGAGCGGGATGGTCTGGTCCAGCGCGAGGCATCTTCCCAAGATCGGCGTATCACCAAGGTCAAGTTGACCCCCAAGTCCGAAGGGCTGAGACGAAACCTGACCAACCTTTATGAGGAAATCAATGCCTCTTTCCTTTCGCGTTTGAGCGAGGAGGAAAAACGCGTCTTCGAAAAGGTGCTCCACAAGCTGGAGAAGGATGACTTTGCCGACTCGTAAGTTTCATTATGTGTACTCTCAACCTTCTTTCTTTTCGGTTTGTTGAGTGAAGCGGAGCATGGTTTGGTACGGTGTACGGCTTTGGTTGTGGAGCGTACCCACGGTCACGGCGGCAGCGGCCCGAGACTACGTGGGGGCACGCCTGGCCCCGGCCTGTCTGGGATTCATCACCCTGTTCTTCGGAATTGGCCAAGCCTTGGGGCCGGTCGTGGGTGGTTTCTTGGCGGATCAAACCCGCTCTTTCACAGTCTCATTCATCCTGGCATGCGGCCTTTCCCTGCTTGGCGCGGTCCTGTCGACATGGTTGCCCAATCACAAAGTGTAGGAGCTACCCTGAGAAACGCTTCCACAGAAACCGGGCCTCCTCCGAAGGGGAACCATAGAATTCCTCTCGGTGCGATCCTGGTGCTATTGGTTCTTTCCCTGGTATGGGGCGCCAACATGGCGGCCATCAAGATCGCCGCCCAGGGTATGACGCCACTGTTCATGGCCGGAGTCCGCTCGGCCGTGGCGGCACTGTGTCTGTGGGTCTGGATGGTCCTGGTTGGGGTGCCGCTGTTCCCCACCCGTTCCCTGCTGGTCCACGGGATGGTGGTGGGGGCCATGTTCGGTGCCGAATTCGGGGCCATCTATCTGGGACTCAAGTACACCTTCGCCTCCCGCGGCTACGTGCTCCTCTACACTCAGCCCTTTTTCACCGCCTTGGGGGCCCATTACCTGCTGCGGGACGACCCCATGAACCCACGCAAGTCCGCCGGCCTAGTGCTCGCCTTCGCCGGGGTGGTCATCCTGTTCGCCAAGGACTGGGGCGAGGTCACCACCCTGCGAACCCTGCCCGGCGACCTGCTGCTGTTGGCCGCCGGGGCCTTGTGGGGGGCCACCACCCTCTACATCAAACGGTTCCTCGCCGGGCGGGCNGTACCGCTCCAGACCTTGTTCTATCAGCTCATCTTCTCGGTACCGCTGCTGTTCCTCTTGAGCCAGGGAATGGAGGGATGGCCCCTGCGCGGGTTCTCCTGGCCGGTGGCTGCGGCCTTGGCCTACCAGTGCTTCATCGTGGCCTTCCTGAGCTACCTGGTGTGGTTCGAGCTCATTCATCGCTACCCGGTGAGCCTGCTGGCGGGCTTCACCTTCTTCACCCCGGTGTTCGGGGTGCTGGTCAGCGGTGCCCTGATCCTGAAGGAGCCTCTCACCGCCGATGTGTTTCTGGCCCTGGGGCTAGTGAGCGCCGGCATGTTTTTCGTGAACCGAATCCCCCCAAGGGGCGGCACGGCCGCTCCTCCGGGCACCCCGTCCCTGGAGGAGGGCTCCCTCGGGACGGCCGCCGCCCTGCAGAAGGAGAGCTGCCGTGACGTTTGACTTCGACCCTCTATTCCGCCCCGAATCAGTGGCCGTGGTGGGCGCTTCCGACAACCCGGGCAAACTGGGATTCCACGTCATGAAGAGCCTGGTGGACGGGGGATACCCGGGGAGGCTGTTACCCGTAAACCCGCGGAAACGGCGTATCCTGGGGCACGACGCCCACCCCTCCCTGGAGGCGGTGCCCGGGGATGTGGATCTGGCGATCGTCGTCCTCCCCGCCACCATGGTTCCGGCGATCATCCAGTCTTGCGCCAGAAAGGGGGTGAGGGGCATCGTCCTCATCACNGCTGGCTTCAAGGAGATCGATGACGCTTCCGGCGCCGAACTGCAGGCCGAGGTGGCCGAGGCGGCCAATCAATCCGGCATCCCCATCATAGGCCCCAACACTTTCGGCATAGTGAACCTACATCTGCCGCTCAACGCCTCGTTCACACCCGAGTTCTCACGCCTGTCGCCAGGGTCCGTGGCCCTGCTCAGCCAGAGTGGAGGCATGGCCCACCTCATAGGCAACCTGGCCATGAGGGCTAATTTGGGATTCAGTAAGGTAGTGGGGTTGGGCAATCGCTGTAACGTGGACTTCGCCGAGATGCTCCAATGGCTGGCGGATGACCCCCAAACGGAGGTCATCGCCATGTACATGGAAGGAATCGAGGACCCGCTTCGCTTCTTGGAGGTGGCGGGCCGGACGCATCGCCGCAAACCCCTGATCATCTACAAGGTGGGCCGAAGCGAGGTGGCCGACCTGGCCAGCGCGTCCCATACTGGCAGTCTGGCCGGGCGGCATGAGCTATACCAGGCCGGGTTCAGGCAAAAGGGCATCATCAGCGTGGACAGCGCCGAGGCCCTTTTGGATGGGGCCAAGGCCTTGGCCCAAAGTCCGCTTCCCAGGGGACCCAAAGTGGCCGTATTGACCGGCCAGGCGGGCCTAGCCATGGCTGCCTGTGATACCTGTGAGAAACATGGCTTGCGGTTAGCGACTTTTTCACATCGTTGCCAACAGGAGATAAACGACCGTCTCCCTCCTCTTGCCCTCCGCACCAACCCCGTGGATATGGGGCCAGCCTGGTACGATTCCCCGGCCATCCGGGGAATCGTACAGGCGGTGCAGGATGACCAGGAAGTCGACGGCATCTTGTTTTACATGGTGTTCGCTTCGGCCAATGCCAACGCGCTGAAGGGGATCGCCGATATTCTCATGGCTTGGGGCCAGCGCAAGCCGCTTCTCGCGTGTATCTCCGCCCCTTTCGGGGTATGGGACCGTGAGATCAAACGTCTGGAGGACTCTGGAGCTTTGGTCAACTTCCCCAGCCCCGAACGGGCTGCCCGGGCCATGGCGATTCTCAACCAGCGCCGTCTTATCCTGAATCAGCCCCGGGAATCTGATGTCGAAAATGCCATTGGCGGGCGCAGGTCTTTTGGGTAGGAAACACTTTGCCGCCCCTTTGTCTCAAGGCGGCGGCGTTTACGTTTGTCCTGGTTCCCAAAGAGCGGTGGAAGCCTTGCCTGCTCTATGGCGTCAGGCGTAAGAAAGAAGGGGGAGACAGAGCAATGGCTGATCACGATCAGGCCCGGCGCATAATTTCACGGGCCTTGCGCCAGGGAGTGACCAATCTCTCCGAGAGAGATTCCAAGGCACTGGTGGAATGTTACGGCCTGCCGGTGAACAGAGGGATCCTGGTGGAGGGGGCCGAAGAGCTTTCGACGGCCTGCCGCGAGTTGGGTTACCCCCTGGTCATCAAGGCCGGTGGCCCAGGATTGGCCCACAAGACCGAGCAAGGTCTTGTGCACGTCGGCGTCGGGAGCGAGCAGGAGGCGGAAGCCGCTTTCCAGGCGATCGTCTCACAGACCGGTGGGCCGGTGCTGGTGCAAGAGATGGTGAGGGGCCAGCGGGAGCTGATGATGGGACTTATCCGCGACCCGCAGTTCGGCCCCTGCGTTATGTTCGGTCTGGGGGGCATCCTCGCTGAGGTGCTTGAGGATGTAACCTTTCGCCTGGCCCCCTTGGAGTCGGCTGAAGCCCGGGTGATGATGGGAGAGATCAGGGGACGAAAGGCCCTCGACTCCGTGCGGGGCCTGCCGGCGGCAAACCTGGATCTACTTGCCGAGATGCTGGTCAACCTGGGTCATTTGGGGATGGATCACCCGGAGATCAGAGAAATAGATCTCAACCCAGTGATCCTGGCCGGCAGCCGCCCGGTGGTCGTGGACGCCCTGGTAGTGCTGGCCGCGCCATGAAAACCGGGCTGGAGGCTATGCTGTCACCGCGCAGCGTGGCCATCGTGGGGGCCACGCCCGAGCCGGGCAAGCTGGGTCATGACCTCAGTGTCAATTTGATCCAAGGCGGCTACCCCGGCCCCGTGTATCCCATCAATCCCAAGCACGCCGAGGTTTTTGGCCGCACCGCTTATCCATCCCTGGAAATGATCGGCCGCCCCGTGGATCTCCTGCTCAGTGCCGTAGGGGCGGAGGCCACCATTGAGGTGGCCCGTGCCTGCGGCAGGCATGGCGTGAAACCCATGGTGGCTTATGCGGCCAGCTTCAGAGAAGCCGGTGGGGATGGATCACGCCTGGAACGGGAACTGGCCGCCATCGCCGCCGAGCAGCATCTCACCATCTTGGGGCCCAACACCCCAGGCCTGATCAACGGTCATCTTCCACTAAACGCCACCTTCTTTCCCTTTGCCACCAAGCCGGGCAAGATGGCCATCGCCACCCAGAGTGGGGGCGTGGGTGGCGCGATCTATAAAAAGGCTCTGGATGAAGACTTGTCCATAGGATACTGGGTCGGCCTGGGCAACTGACTGAATCTGGACTTCGCGGACCTGTTGCTGCAATGGAAAGAAGACGACTCCGTGGCAGTGGTGGGGCTATATCTGGAAGGAACTGAACGGGGCCGAGCTCTGGTGGAAGCGGCCAGGGCCGTGACTCCACGTAAGCCGGTGGTGGCGCTCAAGGGAGGGCGCACGAAGGAATCCGACCTGCTCACCGTGAGCCACACGGGAAGCCTGGCCGGCTCCATTGACCTCTACCGGGGCGCTTTTGCCCAAGCTGGCATTATCCAGGTCGACACCGTTTCGGAGATGGTCTGCGCCTTGAAGGGGCTGGCTTTTGGCGCCGCAGCTACCTCCAGCGGTAAGGTGGGGGTGCTCACGCCCAGCGGGAGCGGCAGCATCGTGATCCACGATCTGTTGAGTTCGTGGGGAACCCCCCTTGCCACCCTGCAAGAGCAAACCCAAAGTCGCATCCGAAGATTGTTGGGTGGCACCTCGGGTGTGGTATTGAAAAACCCCTTGGATCTAACCACCGCCGGCTTCCAGGCCGGCCTCTACGCCCCGGTGGCCGAGGCCATGGCTCGTGATCCCCAGGTGGATATCCTGCTGGCGGTTTTCCCCGTGCACAGCGGTTTTCCGCCACCGGATCACAAGCTCATCGAAATCAATCAGCGCTTGGGCACACCCGTGATGGTTTACTGGATCGCCATTGACCGCCTGTCTCCGGATTACGAAAACCGGAAACGAATCCTGGAGTCGGAGGGTATTCCGGTATTCCTTCTACCGGAGGAAGCCGCTTGGGCCGTACGCAGCTTGTCCGCTTACCATCGCAACAAGGCAAGGGAAGGAAAGGAGTTTGCCCAATCCACCTAAAGCGAGTCGCCGTGGTGGGCATGGGAACCATGGGCAACCAAATAGGGATTGCTTGCGCCTTGGCTGGTTTTAAAACCTCCATGCATGATGTAGCCCAAAAGCGAGTGGATGAGGGCAAAAGAGCCATGGAGGATTTTTTGGCAAGGTGGGTGAAAAGGGGGAAATTGAGCCAAGAGGCAATGGAAAACGCCCTTGCTCACATCGTGGCGGGCACGGACTTGGAAGAGGCCGTGGGCGAGGTCGATCTTGTCATCGAGGCGGTCTACGAAGACATACAGGTGAAAAGAAAGGGTCATCGCTGATCGCGACAGACCAACCGCAGCGCAAGCACGGCGAAGAGATAAACGCTGTTCGGCCACCAAATACCCCACCGCTTCCCTGCGCTCCGCCGGCCTCAAAGTTTTTTTTCGATCAGATCCTTCAACGCGTCGTTCTCCAAGCTCAGTTCGGCGTACATCCGCTTCAGTCTCGCGTTCTCGGCCTCAAGCTCCTTTGTCAAGGACGTAATCAGCGGGGTGATGGGGTATGCGGTGGACGAAGAGATCATCTCCACCAATCCCACCATCGGGATCACCAAGCGGCTGAACCTGACCAGACGGCGGAAGGCCGACCCCCAGCCCTTGACGCCGGAAGAGGTGGACCTGTTCCTCGATACCTGCCTGAAGCATTATCCCCAGCACTACCCCTTCTTCCTGTGCGCTTTCCGGACCGGGATGCGCCTGGGGGAGCTTCTGGCCCTCCAATGGGGCGACATCGACTGGC
>MTPE01000463.1 GCA_002011835.1 Desulfarculaceae bacterium JdFR-95
AGCGGGGTGGAGGTATTCCACGGGCCGGCCACCCTCATCCCCTTGCGCCGCGCCGGGTATGCCACCGTGGTCACGGTGCACGATCTGGTGGCCTTTCTCTATCCCCAGACCATCCCCTACCGCTATGGACTGTACATGCGCTGGCTGCTCAAACAGGTGGTAGCGCGGGCCGAGCGCATCATCAGCGTGAGCCACAGCACCCGGCGCGACCTGGAGCGCGTCTTGGGGGTGGACCCGGCCAAGGTGACCGTGGTCTACGAGGCCGCGCACCCAGACTTCTGCCCCATCCGCGACCGTACGGCCCTGGAGCGTGTACGCCGGCACTATGGCCTGGAGGGGCCGTTCGTCTATCATGTGGGCAACATCGAGCCGCGCAAGAACTTGGTGCGCCTGGTGCGGGCCTTCGGCCTGGTGCGCCGGCGCTTGGGCCGACGGGTGAGCCTGGTGATCTCGGGCCAACGGGGTTGGTTGNCCAGCCATATCTTCCGCGACCTGGACCAGATGGACCTGCAGGGCGTGATCTTCACCGGCTACGTACCCCGCCAGGACCTGCCCCTGCTCATGAACGCGGCGGAGGTGTTCGTGTTCCCCTCGTTGTACGAGGGCTTCGGCCTGCCCGCCCTGGAGGCGATGAGCTGCGGCACGCCGGTGGTGACCAGCAACATCAGCTCTCTGCCCGAGATCGTGGGCGAGGCCGCGGTGCTGGTGGACCCCCAGGATGCGGAGTCCATCGCCGAGGGCCTGCTGCAGGTGCTCTCGGACCCGGAGCTGCGCCAGGACTTGTCCCGGCGGGGGCTGGAGCGGGCGGCCCGCTTCTCCTGGTTGCGGGCCGCGCGGGAGACCCTGGCCGTGTATGAGGACGCGCTGCAGGCAAGGAGTGGCAGGTGAAGCTGATCTATGACATGCGCCACCTCACCCACACCATGCACGGCATGGCCCGCTACGCCCTGGAGTTGTTGCGGGCGCTGTTGGCGGCCTCGGGCGACGAGCTGGGGGTGGGGGTGCTCCTGCGCTGGCGCGAACACGCCGAGCTGGTGCCGCGCGACCCGCGGGTGGTGAGCCTGGTGTACGACCTGGCGCCCTATAGCCCCTGGGCCCAACTGCGCCTGCCCGCGCTGCTCTCGCTCCTGGATCACGACCTCTACCATTGCCCCTTTTACGCTCCCCCTGTGCGCCACCTCGGCCCCATGGTCTTCACGGTGCACGATCTGATCCACCTGCGCTTCCCCGCTCACCACGGTCTCAAGCATCGTGTGTTCTACCGCTGGGTGGTGGCGCCGGCGGCGCAGCGGGCGCGGGCGGTGTTCACGGTGAGCGAGCACTCCAAGGCCGACCTGGTGGAGCTGTTGGGCGTGCCGCCGGAGAAGGTGGTGGTCACGCCCAACGGGGTGGGCGAGGTCTTCCGGCCCCTGCCCGCAGCGGAACGGGAGGCCGCGGCGCGGCGTTTGGGCCTGCCCTGGCCTTTCGTGCTGGGCGTGGGCAACCCCAAGCCGCACAAGAACCTGGGGGCCTTGGTGGAGGCCTGGCGCCGGCTGGGGCCGGGGCGTCCGGGGCTGGTGCTGGTGGGAGTGGAGCCGGGCCAGGTGGCCGGGGCCGAGCCGGGGCCGGAGCTGGTCATGCTGCCCGGCCTGGGCGACGCGGACATGGCCGCGGCCTATGGCGCGGCGGCGGTGGTGGTGGTGCCGTCGTTGTACGAGGGCTTCGGCCTGCCCGCCCTGGAGGCCCTGGCTTGCGGGGCGCCGGTGGTGGCCAGCGACCGCGCCTCACTGCCCGAGGTGGTGGGCGAGGCAGGTCTGCTGGTGGAGCCGGAGCCCGAGGCCCTGGCCTGGGCCATACGCCGGGTGCTGGAGGAGGAAGAGCTGGCTGCGCGCCTGCGCGCCGCCGGTCCCCAGCGGGCCAGGCGCTTCTCCTGGGAACGCACCGCCCGCATCACCCTGGCCACCTACCGCCGCGTGCTGGGGGAGGAGTGATGGTGTCTGCTGCGGCCGACCGTGGTCCCCTGGCCGGAGTGCAGGCGGTGCTGGTGCACGACTGGCTCACCGGCATGCGCGGGGGCGAGAAGGTGCTGGAGGCCTTCTGCCGCCTGTTGCCCGGCGCGCCGATCTACACCCTGCTCCACCTGCCGGGCACGGTGAGCGAGCGCATCGAGCGTCACCCCATCCGCACCTCCTTCCTGCAGCACATGCCCCTGGTGGGGCGCTTCTACCGCCATTATCTGCCCCTGTTCCCCTGTGCGGTGGAGAGCTTCCGTCTGCCCGCGGTGGAGCTGGTGCTCTCTTCCAGCCACTGCGTGGCCAAGGGGGTGAAGGTGCCGCCGGGGGCGGTACACGTGAGCTACGTGCACACCCCCATGCGCTACGTGTGGGATCTGTACGAGGCCTACTTCGGGCCCGGCCGGGGCGGCACCGCCCGTCTGGTCATGCCCTGGCTGCGTCCCCTGCTGCAGCGCTGGGACGTGCGCACCGCGGCCCGGGTGGACCACTTCGTGGCCAACTCGGCCCACGTGGCCGAGCGCATCCGGCGCCACTACCGGCGCCAGGCGGTGGTGATCCACCCCCCGGTGGACACGGCCCGCTTCCGGCCCGTCTCCCCGGAGGAGGTGGAGGACTACTACCTGGTGGTGAGCGCCCTGGTGCCCTACAAGCGGGTGGACCTGGCGGTGCGGGCCTGCGCCCGTACCGGCCGGCGGCTCAAGGTGGTGGGCACCGGCCCGGAACTGTCCCGGCTGAAGAATCTGGCCGGACCCACGGTGGAGCTTCTGGGCTGGCAGCCGGACGCGGAGGTGGCCCGGCTCTACGCCCGGGCGCGGGCGCTGATCTTCCCCGGAGAGGAGGACTTCGGCATCACCCCTGTGGAGAGCATGGCCGCGGGCCGGCCGGTGGTGGCCTTTGCCCGCGGCGGGGCCCTGGAGACGGTGGTGGGCCTGGACGACCCCCAGGGCCGCCCTCCCACTGGCGTGTTCTTCCCCCGGCAGAACGAGGATGCCCTGGTGGCGGCCCTGGAGGAGCTGGAGGACTCCCTGGAGCGCTTCGACCCTTGGGCGCTGCGTACCCACGCGGAGCGCTTCGACACCGCGGTGTTCCTGGAGCGGATGTCCGGTTTCCTGCAGGGGGTTCTGGCGCGCCGGCGTTGACCGTGGCCCAGGGGCGGTGATAAGTTTGGAGGGTACGGGTCGGCCTGCAAGGAGGCCACCCGGTTTTTTTGGAGCGGGAGCGCCCTGGCATGCAGGTGTTGATCATCGGTGCGGGCGAGGTGGGCTTCCACACCGCGCTTCGCCTCTCGCGGGAGGGCCACAAGGTGGTGGTGGTGGACCGCGACCCCGAGGCGGTGCGGGCGGTGACCGAGCAGATGGACGTGCAGACCCTGGTGGGGTTGGGTTCCAGCCCGCGGGTGCTGCGCGAGGCCGAGGTGGACGCGGCCGAGCTGGTGGTGGCGGTCACCGACAGCGACGAGGTCAATCTGCAGGCCTGCCGCTTCGCCCGCCTGCTGGCGCCTTACGTGACCACCGTGGCCCGCATCCGCAGCCAGGACTACCTGGACTTCATGGAGGAGGTGGGCAGCCGCAAGCTGGACGTGGACACGGCCATCAACCCGGAGCGGGAGCTGGCCGCGCAGGTGATGCAGTTCGTGACCGTCCCTGCGGCCTCCTCGGTGGCCGACTTCGCGGGGGGCAAGGTCAAGCTCCTGGGGTTGAAGGTGCCGGCGGCCAGTCCCCTGGTGGGCCGTTCCCTGGCCGAGCTGCGCTCCGGGGGCGGGCCGCCCTTCCTGGTGGCGGCCATCGAGCGCGGGGGCAAGGTTTTGATCCCGCGGGGCAGCGACCTGATCCTGCCCGACGACCTGGCCTACGTGGTGGCGCGCGAGAGCGTGATCGACCAGGTGGTGGAGCACTTCGGCCTGCAGGGCAGCCGGGTGCGCAACCTGGTGGTGGTGGGCGGCGGGGCCATAGGCCGCATGGTGGCGGAGCAGGCGGCGCGGCTGGGCATCAAGGTGCGTATCATCGAGAAGGACCCCGAGCGCTGCCAGGCCCTGGCCGACCACCTGGAGAACGTGATGGTCCTCCACGGCGATGGCACCGACCTGAGTCTCCTGGAGGAGGAGAACGTAGGCGCGACCGACGTGTTCTGCGCGGTGACCGACGACGAGGAGGACAACGTGCTCATCGCGTTGTTGGGCAAGAAGATGGGTGCGCGGCGCACCATCGCCCGCGTGGCCCACATGGGCTACGTGCCTCTGGTCAGCAGCCTGGGTCTGGACTTGGTGGTGAGCCCCCGCTTCGCCGCGGTGGGGGCCATCCTGCGCCACCTGCGGCGGGGCAAGGTCCTCAACGTGGCCGCGCTCAAGGACGAGAACGCCGAGGTGATCGAGGTTGAGGCCCTGCCCACCTCTATGCTGGTGGGCCGTCCCCTGGCCGAGGTGGACATGCCCGCCGGGGCCTTGGTGGCGGCGGTGGTGCACCAGGGCGAGGTGATCGTCCCCGGCGGCAGCACGGTGGTGCAGCCGGGCGACCACCTGGTGATCTTCCTCCTGCGCAAGGTGCTGCGCAAGGTGGAGAAGCTGCTCACGGTCAACCTGGAGTTCTAGCCTTGCGTCCCGCCTACGTGGTCTCCCTGGTGGGGTTGATGTCCCTGGGCCTGGGGCTGTTCATGCTGGCGCCGTTGGCCGTGGCCCTGGTTTACGGCGAGGCGGTGTGGCGGGCCTTCCTGGGCGGGGCCGCGATCTGCGGCGTAGTGGGCGGCGCCCTGTTCTGGCTGTTCCGCGACCACGCCCGCGGCGAGCTGAACCACCGCGAGGGCATGGCCGTGGTGGGCATCTCCTGGGCCGCGGCGGCGGTGCTGGGGGGGATACCCTTCGAGCTGTCGGGCGAGTTCGCCTCCTTCAGCGACGCGGTGTTCGAGGCCGCCAGCGGCTTCACCACCACCGGCGCCAGTGTGCTCACCAGCGTGGAGGACTCCAGCCGGGGGGTCTTGTTCTGGCGGGCGCTGACCCACTGGCTGGGGGGTATGGGCTTCATCGTCTTGTCCCTGGCGGTGCTGCCCCTGGTGGGGGTGGGGGGCATGCAGTTGTTCAAGGCCGAGGTGCCCAGCCCCACCCCCGATCGCCTGGCCCCGCGTATTGCCGATACTGCGCGCCTGCTGTGGTGGGTGTATGCCGCGCTCACCGCGGCCGAGGTGGTGCTGCTCATGCTGGGCGGCCTGGACTGGTTCGAGGCCACCTGCCAGGCCTTCGCCACCATGGCCACGGGCGGCTTCTCCACCCGCAACGCCTCCATCGCCGGCTTCCAGAGCGCCTACGTGGAGTGGGTGGTGACCGTCTTCATGGTCCTGGCGGGCATGAACTTCACCCTGCACTTCCACCTCTTCCGCCGCCGTTGGGACGCCTGGTGGCGGGACGAGGAGTGCCGCTTCTACCTGGCCCTCTACGGGGCCTTCACCCTGCTCATCTTCCTGGGACTGTGGCTGGCCTCGGCCGCCGGGCCGGGCGACGCCCTGCGCCTGGCCGCCTTCCAGACCGCCACCATCCTCACCACCACCGGCTTCGCCACCACCGACTACTCCCTGTGGCCCGCCTTCTGCCTGGCGCTCTTGTTGCCCCTGATGTTCATCGGCGGCTCGGCCGGCTCCACCGGGGGCGGTCCCAAGGTGATGCGGGTGATGGTGGCGCTCAAGCAGGCGGTGGCCGAGCTGCGCCGCATGGTGCATCCCCGCCTGGTGGCGCCGGTGCGCTTCAACGGCGTGGCCCTGGAGCGCTCGGTGATCGGCGCGGTGTGGGGATTCTTGGGGCTGTACTTCGTCTGCTTCGTGGTGGTGGGCCTGGCGCTGACCGCCATGGGCCTGGGCCTGGTGGAGGCCTTCAGCGCCTCCATCGCCTGCCTGGGTAACATCGGCCCCGGCCTGGGGGCGGTGGGCCCGGCGGGCAACTACGCCGCCCTGCCCGTGGCGGCCAAGTGGCTTCTGGCCGCGGCCATGATCGTCGGCCGCCTGGAGCTGTTCACGGTCTTGGTGCTCCTGGCGCCGGAGTTCTGGAAGCGCTGAGGCTCAGTCCGCCAGGGCCTGGGCCAGCGGCGCCAGCTCCAGGTGTTCCTCCGCGGCCCGCGCCAGGCTCCCGGCGTCCATCTCTCTTTCCTCCAGGCGGGGCAGGGCGCCCAGGAAGGGCACCGCTCCGAACTCGGCGATGAGCTGGTGGTTGAGTGCGCCCACCGCGCCGCGGCCGTCGTCCTCCTCCTGGCCGGAGAACACGAAGCCCAACACCGCCAGCCCCCGCGCGCGCAGGGCCTCGACCGTGAGCAGGGTGTGGTTGATGGTGCCCAGCCCCGGCCGGGCCACCACCACCACCGGCATACCCAGCTCCGCCATCAGGTCCAGGGCGGTGCGCCCCGCACACAGCGGCACCAACAGCCCCCCCACGCCCTCGCACAGGAACGGGCCCCCGTCGGCCAGGGAGGCCCGTACCCGGGCGGTCAGCTCCGGCCAGTCCGGCTCCATGCCCTCCAGGCGGGCCGCGGCCAGGGGGCTCAGGGCGTGGGGCAGGCACACCGGGTTCATGGCCGCGGGCGGCTCCAGGGGGGCCAGGCGGTGTACCCACAGGGCGTCCGGGCTGATGAGGCGGCCCTGGTGCTGGTGGCCGTCGCTGGCCACGGGCTTGCGGTAGCGCACCGGCAGGCCGCGGCGGCGCAGGGCCAGGAGCAAAGCGGCGCTGACCACGGTCTTGCCCACCTCGGTGTCGGTGCCGGCCACGAAGACGCCTCGCATCATGACTCCACCTCCCGCAGAGCCTCGGCCAGGGCCGCGGCGGCCAGCTCCACGTCNGCNTCGCGGTGGGCGGCGCTGAGGCTGAAGCGCAGGCGGCTCATCCCCGGCGGCACCGTGGGGGGGCGTATGGCGGGCACGAACACGCCGCGGCGCAGCAGGGCCCGCGACAGGGCCAGGGCCCGCTCCGCGCTGCCCACCACCACCGGCACGATGGGCCCCTGGCCGGGCAGCGGCCCCAGGCCCAGCTCCTCCAGGCGCCGACGGAGTTGCGCGGCCAGGGCGTGCAGCCGATCACGCCGCCAGGGTTCGTCCACCAGCACCCGCAGGCCCTCGCGCGCCGCGGCCACCTGGGCCGGGGGCGGTGCGGTGCTGTAGAGCAGGGGGCGCGCCCGGCTGACCAGGGTGTGGATCACCTCCGGGGCGGCGGCCACGAAGCC
>MTPE01000327.1 GCA_002011835.1 Desulfarculaceae bacterium JdFR-95
TCGGCGCGAGCCAGCACCGGCGGGTCCAGGCGCAGGGTCATCTGCGGGACCAGCTCGGCCAGGAGGCGGCGGGCCTCCTCCAACGCGGCCGGCTCCACCGCCCCGGCGGGTGCGGCCAGGGCCAAGGTTTGGCCGGCACGGGGCGGGCGGTAGGCTCGGGCGGGAGTCATCACTGGTTCCGCAGGTACAGCAGGCGCAGGCCCTTCAAGGTGAGCAGTTCGTCCACCTCCCGGATGGTGCGGGAGTAGGCGGCGATGACCGGGGCCAGGCCGCCGGTGGCCAGGACCATGCATTCCACGCCGCGCTCGCGGTTGATGGCTTCCACGATCCCGTCCACCAGGCCGGCGTAGCCGTAGATGATGCCTGCGTTCATGGCCCCGATGGTGTCCTTGGCCACCGCGGCCTTGGGCCGGGCGAAGATCTCNACCCGGGGCAGCTTGCTGGCNCGCTGGAACAGGGCCTCNCAGGAGATGAGCACCCCTGGGGCGATGGCNCCGCCCAGGTATTCGCCGCGGGCGGAGACGCAGTCGAAGGTGGTGGCGGTGCCNAAGTCCACCACGATGAGATCGGTGGGGAACTGGTGGTGGGCGGCCACGGCGTTGACGATGCGGTCGGCACCCACCTCCTTGGGGTTGTCGTAGAGGATGGGCATGCCGGTCTTTATGCCCGGGCCCACGAACAAGGGGTCCAGACCGAAGTAGCGCCGGCAGAGATCGTGGAGGTGGGGGTTGACCGGCGGCACCACGCTGGAGACGATCACCCCGTCGATACTGCCCATGGCTACGGGGCTGGTGGCGAACAGGTTGGAGATGAGCACGCCCAACTCGTCGCCGGTGCGNTCCTGCTCGGTGCGCACCCGCCAGTGGGCCACCAGTTCTTCTTCGTAGAACACGCCCAACACGGTGTGGGTGTTGCCCACGTCTATGGCCAGCAGCACGGCCGCCCTCCTCCCCGGCCTATCCCGCGCCCAGGTCGCGGCGGGCGGCCTCGGCCAGCTCGTCCGCGGCCCGGCGCATGAGGTCCTCGTCCTCGGCCTCCACCATTATACGCAGCTTGGCCTCGGTGCCGGAGTAGCGCACCAGCAGCCGCCCGCGTTCGCCTAGTCGGGCCTGCTGGGCGCTCATGGCCTTCTGCAAAGTGGGGGCCTCCTCCAGGGGGCGCTTCTCGGCCACGGGCAGGTTGACCAGCACCTGGGGCACGGGGGTGAAGATGGACTTGAGCTCGTGCAGGCTGCGGCCGGTGGTCACCATCACCTTGAGCACCATCAGGGCGGAGAGGATGCCGTCACCGGTGGTGTTGTGGTCCAGGAACACCACGTGGCCGCTTTGTTCGCCGCCCAGGTTGTAGCCGCCGGCGCGCATGGCCTCCACCACGTAGCGGTCGCCCACCTGGGTGCGCAACAGGTCTATGCCCCGCTCGCGCAGGCACAGCTCCAGGCCCAGGTTGGACATCACCGTGCCCACCACCGTGGCCTGGCGCAGCTCGCCCTGGCGCAGCATGTGGTCGGCGCATATGGCCATGATGTGGTCGCCGTCCACGATCTCGCCCTTCTCGTCCACCATGATCAGGCGGTCGCCGTCGCCGTCGAAGGCCAGGCCCAGATCGGCCTTGCCCGCGCGGACCATCTCCTGCACCCCTTCCGGGTGGAGCGCGCCCACCTGGTGGTTTATGTTGGTGCCGTCGGGCTCCACCCCCCGCAGCACCAGGTCGGCGCCCAGCTCGCTGAACACGGCCGGGGCCACGCGGTAGGTGGCGCCGTGGGCGCAGTCCACGGCCAGGGTCATGCCCTCCAGGAGGTAGTCGGCGGGGAAGGCGTTCTTGAGGAACACGATGTAGCGTCCCGGGGCGTCGTCGATGCGGCGGGCCTTGCCGATGCGGTCGGCGCGGGGCCGGGGCAGGTCCTCACGGCCGTTGAGCACCCCCAGGGCGTACTCCTCGATGCGGGCCTCCTTGGCGTCGGGCAGCTTGTAGCCGTCGCGGCCGAACAGCTTGATGCCGTTGTCGGTGTAGGGGTTGTGGCTGGCGCTGATCACGATGCCGGCGTCGGAACGCATGTTGCGGGTGATGAAGGCGATGGCCGGGGTGGGCAGGGGGCCCACCAGATGTACGTCCACCCCCATGGAGAGGATGCCGGCCACCAGGGCGTTCTCGAACATGTATCCCGACAGGCGGGTGTCCTTGCCGATGACCACGGTGTGGCGCCGGCCGCGGTCGGCGAAGGCCGCGGCTACGCCCTGGCCGATGGCCATGGCCATCTCCACGGTCATGGGGTGGACGTTGGCCACCCCGCGCACACCGTCGGTGCCGAATATCTTGCGTTTGGATTCCATGATCGGGTCCTCGGGTTCTCTCTGGGCTGATGGCTGGTTCAGGAACCGGACAGAGGAGGACCTGGGTCCAGGTCGGCCGGCGCCCGGCCCTGGGACGGAGAAGGAACAGGTGCAGGATGGCGCGGCGCCTTGGGGCGCACTTTGATACGAGCCTCCACCCAGGGACGGTCCAGGCGCAGGGAAGGCCCCCGCGGCAGGCGCAAGCCCGCACGCAGACGACGGTCACGCTTCAGGCCGCTCACGTCCATGGGTACGGTCCATACCCAGTCCACGTCCTCCAGGTCCTGCTTGGTCCCGGTGATGGTCACCTTGGGGGGGATGAAGTCCACCTCCACCACCTCGAAGCCCTTGGCCGGCCGGCCCTTGAGTACCGGTCGCACCGGCACCTGTTTGCTCTCGCGCCGGGCCAGCTTGATGGTGAAGCGGGCGGGGCTGACGCGGATCACCCGTACTCCGCTGGGCAGGTTCAGGTCTTCGGGCAGCACCTGGTAGACGTGCTCGCCCGCGCCCATGCCGGTGAGGTCCACCTGTTTGGTCATGCCTTCGCTCACCACACGCCGGATCAGGCTGCTGGCCCCCAGCAGGCGCACCTGCACCTTGGCGATGGGCGGCTCGGCCAACAGCAGGTCCGCGGGGATGCCGGTGATCTCCACCGGAACCTCCACCGTGGTCTCGGCCTTGTCCTGGCCCACTACATACAGCCACATGGCCAGGGCGATGGCCAGGGCCAACAGCTTCAGCGACCAGTTGTGGGTGATCAGCTTAAGCACGGGCCGATCTCCCCAGCCGCCACCAGCGCCGCCGCCGGCTGGGCTCCACCTCGAACAGCTCGAACAGCAGGGTACGCAGGGCGGCCGCGTCCAGGTCGGGAGTGAGGCGTCCGTCCACCGCCACGCTCACCCGGCCGCGCTCCTCGCTCACCACCACGCACACCGCGTCCGACTCCTCGGACAGGCCCAAGGCGGCGCGGTGACGGGTGCCCAGGTGGCGGCCCAGGTTGGGGTTGGTGGACAGGGGCAACAGGCAACGCGCCGCCTTGATGCGGTCGCCGCTGATGATCACCGCCCCGTCGTGCAGGGGGCCGGGGGGCTGGAAGATGCTCACCAACAGCTCGCGGCTCACCCGCGCGTCCACCAGGGTGCCACGCTCGGCGTAATCGGCCAGGCCCATGTGGCGCTCCAGCACGATCAGCCCGCCCAGCATGCGCGAGGCCAGGGACACCGCGCTGCGCACCACCTCCTCCAGGGTGTGGCTGGCCTCGGCCCCGCTGGCGAAGAAGGGCCCCCGTCCCATGCGGGCCAGGGCGCGGCGGATGTCGGACTGGAACAGGATGATGATCACCAGGATGAAGGAGGAGAGGAAGTTGCCCACGATCCAGTTGATGGTCTCCAGCTCCAGGCGCTGGCTGATCACCATGGCCAGGAACACCAGGCCCAGCCCCATGATCATCTGCATGGCCCGGGTGCCCTTGACCATCAGGATCACATGGTAGATCACAAAGGCCACCAGCAGGATGTCCACCACGTCCTGCCAGCGCATCTGGGCGAAAAGGGCCAGGACCTCGCCCACGTCTCAGCTCTCCTCCCCTGCGGCCAGTATGGCATCGGTCACGACCAGGGCCTCCTTGAGCGGCGCCACGTCGTGCACCCGCACGATGTCCGCCCCCAAGGCCGCCCCCACCACGTGCGCGCCCAGGGTGCCCCACAGGCGGTCGCGAGGTTGCTCGCGGCCGGTGAGCTGACCGATGAAGGTCTTGCGGCTGGCCCCCAATAGCACCGGGTAGCCCAGGGCGCGCAAGCTCCCCAGGTGGCGGATCAGGGCCAGGTTGTGCTCCAGGTTCTTGCCGAAGCCGATGCCCGGGTCCACCACAATGGCCTCCCGGGCCACGCCCGCTTCCTGGGCGGCCTGGGCCTGTCTCTGCAGGAAGGCGGTCACCTCGGCCACCACGTCGTCATAGCGGGGGTCCTTCTGCATGGTGCGCGGCTCGCCCCGCATGTGCATCAACACCAGGCCCGCGCCCCGCTGTGCCACCAGGGCGGCCATGTCCGCGTCTCCGCGCAGGGCGGTCACGTCGTTGACGATCTGGGCTCCGGCCTCCAGGGCCGCCGCCGCCACCGCGGCCTTGTAGGTGTCTATGCTCACCACGGCCCCGGGACGACGGGCCAGGATGCCCCGGATCACGGGCAGGACCCGCGCCTGCTCCTCCTCGGCGGGGACCGGCTCGGCACCGGGGCGGGTGGACTCGCCCCCCACGTCCAGGATGTCGGCCCCCTCGTCCAACAGACGCAAGCCCTGGTCCACCGCGGCCTGGGGGGAAAGGAAGCGGCCCCCGTCCGAGAAGGAGTCGGGGGTCACGTTGACGATGCCCATGATCAGGGTGCGCCGGCCCAGGGCCAGCTCGCCGCGGGGCAGGCGCCAGGTGAGAAGGCTTCGGCTACTCACTTTGCGGTTCCGGCTCCACCTGCGGAGGGAGGGGCTCCTCGTCAGGGGAAGAGCCGGCCGGGGGCGAGGGCTGCGCCTCGCGGGGCTTGGGCTCGCGCGGCCGACCCGTGACGATGGCGTCCACCGCCTCCGCGTCCAGGGTCTCCTCCACCAACAGGGCCTCGGCCAGGCGGTCCAGCTTGTCGCGGTTTTCGGTGAGCAGACGCCGCGCCCGCTCATGAGCCTCGCGCACCAGGCGGCCCACCTCNTGGTCGATGGCCTGGGCGGTCTTCTCGGAGTAGTCGCGATGCTGGGCGATCTCGCGGCCCAGGAAGATCTGCTCCTCGCGCTTGCCGAAGGCCAAGGGCCCCATGGACTCGCTCATGCCCCACTCGCAGACCATCTTGCGGGCCAGCTCGGTGGCGCGCTCTATGTCGTTGCCCGCGCCGGTGGTCATGGTCTCCAGCACCAGCTCCTCGGCCGCCCGCCCGCCCAACAAGACCGCCAGGCTGCCCAGGAGGTAGTCGCGGGAGTAGGTGTGGCGCTCGTCCACGGGCAACTGCTGGGTGAGCCCCAGGGCGCGGCCGCGGGGGATGATGGTCACCTTGTGCACCGGGTCGGTGCCCGGGATCAGCTTGGCCACCAGGGCGTGGCCCGCCTCGTGGTAGGCGGTGACCCGCTTCTCCTCGTCGCTCAGGATGAGGCTGCGGCGCTCGGTGCCCATCATCACCTTGTCCTTGGCCTGCTCGAAGTCCTCCATCTCCACGCGGTCCTTGCCCCGCCGCGCGGCCAGCAGCGCCGCCTCGTTGACCATGTTCTCCAGATCCGCACCGCAGAACCCCGGCGTGCCCCGTGCCAGCACCGACAGGTCCACGTCGTCAGCCAAAGGCGTGCGCCGGGTGTGGACCTTCAGGATCGCCTCCCGGCCACGCACGTCCGGCAGGGGCACCACCACCTGGCGGTCGAAGCGCCCCGGCCGCAACAGAGCCGGGTCCAGCACGTCGGGCCGGTTGGTGGCCGAGATCAGGATCACCCCCTCGTTGGACTCGAAGCCGTCCATCTCCACCAACAGCTGGTTGAGGGTCTGCTCCCGCTCGTCGTGGCCGCCGCCCAGGCCCGCGCCCCGGTGGCGACCCACGGCGTCGATCTCGTCGATGAAGATGATGCAGGGGGCGTTCTTCTTGCCCTGGTTGAACAGGTCGCGCACCCGGCTGGCACCCACCCCCACGAACATCTCCACGAAGTCCGAGCCGCTGATGGAGAAGAACGGCACCCCGGCTTCACCCGCGATGGCCCGCGCCAACAAGGTCTTGCCCGTGCCCGGCGGACCCACGAGCAACACCCCCTTGGGGATGCGCCCGCCCAAACGGGTGAACTTGCGGGGATCGCGCAAGAACTCCACGATCTCCGCCAGCTCCTCCTTGGCCTCCTCCACCCCGGCCACGTCCTCGAAGGTCACCCGCTTGCCCCCCGGCTCGGTCATCAGCCGCGCCCGGCTCTTGCCGAAGCTCATGGCCTTGCCCCCGCCCATCTGCATCTGGCGCATCAAGAACACCCACACCCCGATGAGCAGGAGCATGGGGAACCAGGAGACCAGAAGACTCATGTACCAGGGCGAGTCGTCCGCCGGCTTGACCGTGATCTTTATGTCCTTGGAACGCAGCAGCTTGATCAGGTCCGGGTCCTCCGGGGCATAGGTGCGGAAGCGCTGGCCCTCGGGGAACACGCCGTGGATCTCCTGCCCCTGGATCACCACCGCCCGGATCTGGCCGTTCTCCACCGCAGAGAGGAAGTCGGAGTAGGCCAAGACCTGCGCCCCAGTCCCTGGCCGGTTGAAGAAGTTGAACAACATGACCATCAGCAGGCTGATCACCAGCCACAGGGCCAGGTTCCGGTAGAAGGGGTTCATCTGGGGTCTTCCTTGGTTCACGGTGTGCGCGCCCCCTGGGGAAAGCCGCCTCCACCCGCATACCGGGCGGATACCGACAAGTCTATCCTACCATCCGCAGCACTGATCCCCCGCCCAAAAACCAGCGGGTCATTGAACTTACAAGTATATGAAGGGTTTGGGATGGTGTCAACGAGAGGAGGCCTCCGTTGGGCCACGGCGCGGAGCCAAACCCGCCCCCCCGGCCCTCCTGTCCAGAGGCGACAGGCAAAACACACTGTTTTTCCTGAGAGAATCAGACCGCAGCCCGACGCGGCGACCTCACTCTCCACACTCGGCCCAACTCCAGCCCCGCGGCACCAGACGCAGGCACAGGCAGGTATTCTCTCCCGGCCGGCGGCGGGCCCGCTCGGCCAGGGACCAGGGCCCCACCCACCACACCCCTCGCCGGTCGGCCACCACCACCGTGCGCCGTCGCCACCAAGCCGGCACCTTGCGGTCGATGAGGAAGC
>MTPE01000419.1 GCA_002011835.1 Desulfarculaceae bacterium JdFR-95
CGGGCCGCCTCCAGCAGGGTGGTCTCCGGCCGGGCGGTGATCAGGGGGGTGGACATCCACTCTTTGACCAGCATAGGCGCGTACTCCAGAGAAGTCCCCACAGGGCCACTGCCCTGGGGGTGTCTCCGGGGCACGGGGGGATACTCCATTAATAACCGCCCCCCGGTGTGGCTCGTCAAGTCTTTTCGCCGCCGGGCTCAGATTATGCTCTGCAGGAAGGGGATCAGTTCCCGCTCGCAGATGCGGCTCCAGGTGAAGCGGCTCATGGTGTGGCGGAACATCTGGTGGGGGCCGGTGCGCGACAGGTACTCCACGATGCGCCCGGCCGAGAACAACGGCGGGTCGTGGGCCTCGATGAAACAGACCCCGTNGCTCACCTCGTGGAAGATGGGCAGGTTGGTGCAGGCGATGGGCAGCTTGATCATGCCNGCCTCCAACAGCGGCAGGCCGAAGCCCTCGTCGGTGCTGGTCATGAGCAACAGGTCGGCCACCAGATACAGGTCGCGCATGAACACCCGGTCCAGCTCCAGGCGGGTACCGTCGGCAAAGGTGTACTCGGCCAGGATGGCCACGTTGTCCTGCAGTCCCAGCTCCTCGATCAGACCCCGCAGGTGGCGGTAGTAGGCCACCGCCTCGGGGAAGTGGGGGTCGTAGGCCCCGGTGAGGATGAACAACACGTCCCGGCCCAGTTGCTTCAGGCCGTGCACGATGCGTATGGCCAGCTCCTGGTTCTTGCGCGGGGTCACCCGTGCCGGCTGTACCACCACCAGCTCGCGGTCGAACAGGCGCAGCTCCTCGGCCAGGCGCACGGTCTTGGGGTCCAGGTAGAAGAAGCTCACCGGGTCGATACCGTTGTGNACCACGTTCCAGCCGAAGTCCCCCAGGTGGCGCTCGAACAGCTCGCGCCGGGAGTGGGAGATGGTCACGTAATGAATGCGCCGGTGGCCCCGGGCCAGGCAGCTCCAGGGAGGCTGGAACAGATGCGGCGCCACCCGCCGGCGGAAGTAGGGCGAGTCGTGGGCCCAGCTCACCACCTGGGGAGCACCCTCCTCGCCGGCCAGGCGGCGCAGGGCCAGGGCCAGGGGCAGGTTGAAGGGCATCTGCAGCACGTTGTGGGCCAGGATCACGTCCACCTGCCGGCCCCAGTCCCGCAGCAGGGCCAGGATCTCCTCCGTGAGCCGGCGGGTGAGGGCGTGGTCCCCGGCCAGGGAGCGGCGGTGCGCCTCCTGCACCTGGGGGTGGCGCGAGCCCAGGCGCGGGTCCAGGCGCACCGGGAACTCGTCGGTATAGACCTCGCCCATGCCCGCCCACACCTGCACCGACTGCCCCAGACGGTGGAGCACCTCCGCGTGCTGGCGCACGATCTCCTCCACCCCCCCCACCACGGGGGGACAGGAGTAGTGCAGAAGGGCGGCACGTATCCGGCGCGGCTCAGGCATGATTTCCCTCCGCGGCTTCCACCAGGGGCAGGAGTTTCTGTTCCAGCACCTCGTAGGAGAAATAGCGCCGCCCCCGCTGGTAGTTGGTTTCCGTAGCCCGGGCGGCACGCTCGGGCTGCAGCATGTCGTGTACCTGGGCCACCACCTCGTCGGTGATGAAGTCCTCGAAGGGGATCACGTCGAAGCGTTTGGGCTCGATGTCCTCCACGTAGATGGCGTAGCGGTTGACCACCACCGGCTTGCGAAAGTAGATCGCCTCCACGAAGGCGTTGCCGAAGCCTTCGTAGTTGGAGGGATAGGTCACCAGGTCGGCGGCGTGGTACACGTCGTCGATGGTGTAGGGCCGGCTGTGGTTGGCTCCGAAGGAACGTATGGATCCCACCCGGTGGCCCAGGAAGATCAGCCGCACTCCCTGCTCGCGGGCATAGGCCGACACCCGCTGGCGGTAGAGGTCGCCCTCGTCGCCCGACTCGTGGCTGATCACCAGCCAGGGTTTGGACAGCCCCAGCTTGGCCACCAGCTCCACCGCCAGCTCGATGCGCTTGCGCGGCACCACCCGCGTGGGCTGCAGCACCATCACGTCGCCGTCTTCGTAGCCCAGCTCGTGGCGCAGGGCCGCCCGCCGGGCCGGGTCCAGGGTGGGGGGAGAGGCGAAGTCCAGCACGTTGGGGATCACCACGTTGCTCAGCCCCCGGCGGAAGCTGAGCTGGCGCGAGGCCCGGGAGTTGATCACCACGTGATGGATGTTGGGCAGGGCGGGAGGGAAGGCGTACAGCAGGTAGTCGCCCACGCAGTTGATGATGAACCGGCTGCGCTCCCAGGAGAAGTCGTGGTGGTGGGCCACTGCAGGCAGTTCGGTCTCGGCCAGGAACTCGGTCAGGGCCATACCCAGGGGAATGTGCATGGGGATGGCCAGCACGTTCTCGGGGATGATCAGGTCCAGATCGAAGCGGCGCTGGAACTCGTAGAGCACCTCCTTGAGGTGCCGGCGCAGCTCGTGCAGGCGGCGGGTCAGCTCCGGCGGGCGCCGGCGGCCGTGACCGAAGAGGCGGCTGTGCAGCTCCAGCACCTCGGGGTGGTTGAAGTGGGCCAGCTCCTCCACCATGGAGCGTTCCGGCGGGGTCTCCAGCTCTCCGGCCAGGAAGAAGCACTGGTAGCCGTTGCGTTCCAGCACCTGTACCCACTTGTAGGTCTCCAGGCTCACGCCGTCGGTGCCGGCGATGCGGGTGGAGATGAAACCGATGCGCTTGCTCATGGTTTTCTACGCGGTCCTCGCTGGGGTGGTGGTTCCTCGCGTGTTCCGTTTGCCTCGGCCGCTTGGGGGACTGGCTGGGGCAGGCCGGCCGTGCCCCAAGTTTAGCCCCAAGCCGCGGTGAAGGGTAGTCCTTGTGGTGGCCTCAGTCCAGGCCCCGCACCACCGGAGGGGGCACGGGCGGGCCCTCGGCCGCGGGCAGCAGCAGACAGCCCGCCCCGGCCAGGGTGGCGGCCCCGGCCAGCCAGAAGGCCGCGGGCAGGCGCCACAGGTCCGCGGCTGCGCCTCCCAGCACCGGCCCCAGCGACACCCCCAGGGACAGGGCCATGCCGTAGAAGCCCATGGTCAGCCCCATGCCCGCACCCAGGCGCCGGCCGTGGCTCACGGCCAGGGCGGTGAGCGCGGGCAGGGCCAGCCCCGAGGCCAGCCCCTCGGCCAGCCCCAGGGCCATCAGCCCCCCGAAGCCCGTGCCCAGAGGCAGAGCCGCCTTGCACAGCCCGGCCAGGGCCATACCCGTCAGGGCCAGCCAGCGCCGGCTGAGACGGTCGGCCAGGCGGCCGGCCGGGGTCTGCAGGCCGGTCATCACCAGCACGTTGGCCGCCAACACCCAGCCCAACTGGGTGTTGCTCAGGCCCTGGTCGCGAGCCAACACCGGCAGGAAGGCGATGAAACAGCCCATGCCCATGGCCCCGCCCACCCGGGCCAGGAACACCGCGGCCAGGCCCGGGTCGCGCAGGAACTGGCGCAGACCCCGCCAGCCCAAAAAGGCCCGCGCCGGGCGCCGGCCGGTGGGCTCGCGCACCCACACCAGCACCATGAGCAGGCTGACCAGGCTCAGGCCCGCCATGACCAGGAAGTTGGCCGCCAGGGACACGTGGTCGTAGATCAGCCCCCCCAACAGGGGTCCCAGGGCGAAGCCCAGCAGGAAGGAGGTGTTGAATCCGCCGAAGATGCGGCCCTCATGGCCCGGGGGGGTGAGGTCGGCCACCAGGGCCATGGCCACCGGCAGGACCATGGCCGCAAAAAGACCCTGGCACACCCGGTTGGCCACCAGGCCCCAGGGGGTGGTGGTCCAGACCAACAGCAGGGCCAGGAAGCCATAGCCGGCCAGGCCGGCCACGATGAAGGGCTTGCGGCCGCGGCGGTCGGAGAGCATGCCCACCTGGGGCATGGCCAGGGCGCGGGAGGCGGAGAAGGCACTGAAGATGAGCCCCATCACCGTGGCCGAGGCGCCCATCTGGCGGGCGTAGAGGGGCAGGAAGGGCACGATGATGCCCACCCCCAGCATGGAGATGAAGACGCTGGCCTCCAGGATGAGCAGGCGGCCGCGGGGTAGGGAGGGAGTCGGGCTCATTCCGCGCGGGGCAGCTTCTGGATGTCGTCCTGGCGGCCCACCACCACCAGCACGTCGGAGTCCTTGACCCGGTAGTCGGGATGGATCACCACGGTGATGCGCTCGGGCAACAGCTCGTGCACCGCGATCACGTTGACGCGGTAGCGGCGCCGCAGGTCCAGCTCGGCCAGGGTCTTGCCCACGAACTCGGGCGGGGGGGCCACCTCGGCCACGCTGAGGTCGCCGCCCAGGGGCAGGTAGTCCAAAAGGTTGGGGTGGGCCAGGGCGGTGGCCAGGCGCTGGGCCACCTCCCGCTCGGGGAAGATCACCTCGCTGGCCCCCACCCGCTTGAGGATCTTCTCGTGGTCCTCGCTGATGGCCTTGACCAGGATCTTCTTCACCCGCATCTCGCGCAGGTGCAGGGTGGCCAGGATGGAGGCGGCCATGTTCTCGCCCAGGCTGATCACCGCCGCGTCCACCAGCCCCAGGCCCAGCTCCTCCAGGGCAGCGCGGTCAGTGGCGTCGGCGCTCACCGCCTGGTCGGCCATCTCTCGCACCCGGGCCAGGGCCTTGGGGTCCAGGTCCACCGCGGTGACCTGGTGCCCCAGCTCGAACAGGCGCCGCGCCAGGGCGGTGCCGAAATTGCCCAGTCCGATGACCGCTACGTGCACCTTCTTTCCTCCCGGCCCAACGGCCTCAGCATACACCTCCCGCGCACGGGATGCACCCCCCTCACCCGTACCGGCCGCGGAGCCACTAGCCCAGCATCACCGGCTCCTCCGCCGGCACCACCCGCGGCCGGCGGCTGCGCTCGGTGAGGGCGTAGATGAAGGTCAGCGGCCCCAGCCGGCCCAGGAACATCAGCGCGATCACCACCAGCTTGCCCGGCGGGGTGAGGTGCGGGGTCACGTCCACCGACAGCCCCACGGTGGCGAAGGCGCTGACCGCCTCGAAGGCGTGGGTGATCACCGCCCCCCGCTGGTGACCGCCGGTCTCGCCCACCTCGAAGGTGACCAAGAGCAGGATGCCCACCAGCAGCACCGCGGCCGAGACCA
Source organism: Desulfarculaceae bacterium JdFR-95 (assembly GCA_002011835.1). GTDB lineage: Bacteria > Desulfobacterota > Desulfarculia > Desulfarculales > Desulfarculaceae > Desulfocarbo. Next base: position 5,080 of record MTPE01000419.1, read on the forward strand.
ACACCAGGGTCAGCGCCTGGCCCACCGAGCGCTCCTCCACGCTGCGCCCGCACAGCGAGGCCCCGGGCAGGCCCTTCAGCCGGTTGCGGGCCAGGGCCACCAGGGTGGCCAGGGCCGTGGTCTTGACCCCACCCCCGGTGGAGCCGGGCGAGGCGCCCACGAACATGAGAATCATGATCACCAGCAGCGAGGCGTTGGACAGCTCGCGCATGGGGACGGTGTCGAAGCCGGCGGTGCGCGCGGTGACCGCGGTGAACCAGGCGCTCCACAGCCCCTGGCCCCAGTGGGCACCCGCCCCGCCCACCGCCTCCAACACCCACAGCAGGGCCGCCCCGCCGAACAGCAGCCAGGCCGAGGTGAGCAGCACCAGGCGTGCGTTCAGGCTCAGGCGATGGGGCCGCTGGCCGCGCAGACGCTGACCCAGGCGGCGGATCACTTCGCGCAGGACCAGGAAGCCCAGCCCCCCAGTGATGATCAGGGCGGTGATGGTCAGGTTCACCACCGGGTCGGTGGTGTAGTCCTCCAGGCTGTTGGAGAACAGGGAGAAGCCCGCGTTGCAGAAGGCGCTCACCGCGTGGAACCCGCCCAGGGCCGCGGCCCGGGGCAGGGGATAGTCGGCCCAGAAGCGCAAGGTGAGCACCGCCGCCCCGGCGGCCTCCACCAGAAGCGTATAGAGGATGATGTTGCGGGTGAGCCGGCCCATCTCGTCGGCCGGCACCGGCCCCAGGGCGCCCTTGAGGGCCAGGCGGCTGGTCAGGCCGGGCTGGCGGCCGGCCAAGTGCAGCAGGGCCACGGAGAAGCTCATGATGCCCAGCCCGCCCAACTGGAACAGGCACAGGATCACCACCTGGCCCCAGCCGGACCAGGCGGTGGGGGTGTCCACGGTGATCAGCCCGGTGACACACACCGCGCTGGTGGCGGTGAAGAGACAGTCCAGGAAGGACACCGGCCGCGGCCCCTGCATCACCGGCAGGTAGAGCACCAGGGTGCCCACCAGGATCAGGGCCGCGAAGGAGCCCACCAGGACCCCCCACGGCCCCGGCCGCCTCCACCCGGATGCGGACATCGGCCCTACCTCCCCGTACGCCCCACCCGGGGTGCGCCGGGGAGCCCTCCTAGCCCTGGTCCTCGTCCCGGGCCGGCGGGATGGCCTCGATCACGGTGAAGACCGGGCCGCCGGGATGGTGGTGGTCGTGGTCGTGCCCGTGGTCGTGGGGATGGGGATGGTCGTGGTCATGCTCGTGGGGGTGGGCATGACCCGCGCCCTTGCCGCAACACTCGCACATGGGCCCTCCTCCCGCTGCGGAAACTTCTTGTGGGCCGGCCACGCCTCGCGCCCGGCCCGCGCCTCGCCTCTGCCCTCTCAGACAGAGGGCTGATACCCGGTCGCTGCGACTAGGCGGATTCTAGCCCTCCCCCCGGGGCCTGTCAAACCGCCTCCCCCCTCCGGCCTGCTCCATCAGCACCCGCACCGGCTCCAGGCCGTAGGCCGAGCCCTGCTCGATGGCCTTGAGGACGCTGCCGCCGCCGGTGAAGAAGTAGTAGTCCGCGTCGTCCAGCACCGACAGATACAGCCCGGGCAGGAGGTCCTTGAACTCCTGCAGGGTGTCGCCCCCGCCGTAGAGCTTCTTGGCCCGGCGGTTCCGGTCGATGGTGGTGTCCAGGGCCTTGGAGCCCTCGGTGAAGTGGGGGGTGAAGCCCATCACCGCGTTGACGAAGATGGTGCGCGCCCCGGCGATCGCCGCCGCCACCTTGGGGTCGGCGAAGCTCTCGGCCTTTATGTCCAGCACATAGCCTAGCTCCATGCCCGGCCGCAGGTCGGCCACGGCCACGCTGCGCCAGCGCCCCTCCTCCCGGCCCAGCACCTCGCTCTCCACCAGNTAGGGCAGCTCCACGATCTTGCCCTCGCGCCGGTCCATCTCCACCAACGGCCGGGCNGCGGCGATGTCNTCCTCNGACACCCCTGCGATCCGCACCCCGTACTTGGCGCACAGGTAGGTGTTGTAGATCACCCCGCCCAGGATCAGGTGGTCCACCTGGTGGTAGAGCGCGT
>MTPE01000237.1 GCA_002011835.1 Desulfarculaceae bacterium JdFR-95
CCGCGAGCTGGTCAAGGCGCCCCCGCCCATAAACTGCTTCCTGTTCGAGCTCTACAACGACACCGCCCTGGGCGGCGAGACCATGATCCTGCACCCCCGCCTGTTCCGCAACGGGGTGGGGTTCCACTACGAGGGCCTGGTGCACAACCGCCCCGTGGTCACGGGCAAGGTGGCGCGCAGCAAGGTGCGGCTCATCCACTTCGGCTACAACGAAGACCCCCGCACCATGGAGCGCAAACACGAGCGCCGCCTGGAGATGATCCGCAAGTGGGTGGAACAGGAGCCGGAGAATTTCCGCGCCTACTCCTACCTGGCCCACACCCTGCTCAGCCGGGCCGAGAGCCTGGCCGAGGCGGCCGAGACCGCGGCCAAGGCCCTGGAGCTGGCCAAACAGACCAACCAGCCCCCTCGCGAATACCCCCACATCTACTACGCCCTGATCAACTCCCTGGCCCTGTTGGAGCGTGACGACGAGGCCATGCAGCACGCCCAGGACTGCCTGGCCATCATGCCGGTCTACCCCGACCCCCTGTTCTTCATCTGCGCCATCCACTACAAACGCCAGCAGTGGGAGAAGGTGGTGGAGACCGCCGACCACTTCGCCCGCCTCCAGGCCGACTGCCGCGCCCGGCCCGACCACTTCATCTTCTTCGAGAACATGACCTACGACCAGCTCAACCAGGTCTATTTCCGCTGGGCCGTGGCCCTGGGGCAGTTGGGGCGCGAGGAGGAGATGGTGGAGGTGTTCCAGCGCATGTTCTCCGAACGGGGGGCGGAGGAGTTCTGCGCCCTGGCGGTCCGGAGCCTCATGGCCGGAGGCAAACCCGAGGCCGCCCTGCGCCTGGCCCGGGAGGCCGCCCAGCTCAAGCCCGAATGGGCCTGGCCCGAACAGGCCCTGCGCCTGGCCCAGCAGAAGATGAGCGAACAGGACGCGGCCGAGATCCGCCGCCAGGGCTTGGCCCAACTGGAGTCGGGCCAGACCGACCAGGGCCTGGCTCAGCTCATGCAAGCCGCCCAGGTCAACCCCACCGACGCCGAGGTGCTGCAGGCCGTGGCCAAGGCCCTGGACCAGCGCGGCGACCCCCAGGCCGAGGCCTGGCTGGTCCGCGCCCTCAACGTCTTCCCCGGCTACGACTGGGCCTGGCGCCGCCTGGCCGAGATCTGCTTCGCCCGGGGAGACTACGCCGGGGCCGAGGCCTGCTACCGCCGCTGGCTGGGCCAGACCGAACAGGAAGACGAGCGCATCACCCAGCGCCTGGGGGTCTGCCTGCGCCGCCTGCAGGACCAGCCCCCCACCGTGGCCCAACAGCCGCCCAAGCTGGTGGTGTTCCTGGTGGGGGGCATGAGCCCGGAGATGGTGCGCCAGCCCGCGCCCCACTTCCTCATAGGCCGGGCCTGGGGCGCCTTCCTGGATACCGACTCTGGCGCCGCCGACGCCGTGAACTGGGCCACCATCTTCACCGGCGTCGAACCCCACCTCCACGGGCTGGAGCAGGATCCCCCCTGGCAACAGCCGGTGAGCTTCACCCAATTGAAGGTGCCTACGCTGTGGGAGCTGATGCCCCCGGGCACCCGCCTGGGCCTGGTGGCCGTGCCCTTGGGCTACCCCCTGCCCGAGCTGGAGGGCTGGGCCATCGCCGGCCTGCCCGCCGGGGTCCTGCACCCCCAGTTGGTGCGCCCCTCTGAACTCACTCCCCTGGTCCTGGCCCAGGGATATCGCACCGACTACGTGCTCACCGAACTGGAGCTGGGCACCCGCCAGCAGCGCCTGGAGGCCGACGTGCGCCAGGAGGCCTTCCTCTACCAGATAGAGCGCCACAAGATCGAGACCGCCTGCCGGCTGCCCGCGGTGGACGTGCTGGTGATCGGCTTCACCCTGCTGGAGCACATGCAGCAGACCTTCGACCTGGCCCAGTACCACACCTTCAACGCCTACCAGCACCTCTACGCCTGTATCGAGTCCCTCCTGGCCGCCCTGCGCCCCCGGCACTTCGCCGTGCTCAGCCAGCGGGGCTACGCGGCCAAGGGACGCCGTCCCTCCGGCGGGGGTTTCTACTGCCTGTCCTGGCTGCGCGGCCAGAACCGCCAAGCCAAGATGACCGACGTGGCCCCGGAGATCCTGCGTCTCATGGGCGGAGACCTGCAGGCCCTGGGCAGACCTCGAGGCTGAAGGGAGGCGGGGAAGGAGCTTTCCCCAGAGCCCACCCGGCGCCGCCAAGGCGGTGCGCCGCGCTCGTGGTGGGCCACGGGCAGACNCGGTCCCGATGGCCCTCTGGGCAGACCGACGNCACCCTGTGAGGAGGGGATCGCCGCAGNGGCAGAGGCCGACCGCCAGAAGGCCGCGGTCTGGATCCCGGCTGGCAGGGGAAGAAGGAAGACCTCAGGGGGGCGCGTCCGGCATTGGGCGGGGGGGAGAGGCACCTTGGGATTGCGGCCCGGGCCGTCGGCCCATGGGACTCATTTTCCCCGCCAAGACGAGCGCACGATCTTGTCCATCCCGGGCCGGCCCGGGACGATCTTATCACCAACCCGGCGTCTGGCGGATAAGCCTTGGGGTGCGCTCGGTGCGTGTTCTCGCCGGTCGCCAGTCTGGGGGGGGCGCCTGAGCCCTCGCCCGCCCGTACCCCCGTTTGCGCGTCCTTACCGCCTACCGCGGGGCGGACTACAGGTCGGAGGGCCGCACGCCCTGGGGGTATTCCCGGCCGTCGAGGGTGACCACGCCCTCAGGGGTCAGGCCCATGCGGCCGGTGGCGATCAGCTCCAGGGTCAGGGGAAAGATCACCCAGTCGCCGCGCTCCTTGAGTCGCTCTTGATGCTCGTCGGCTATCTGGCGCAGGCGCTGGGGCTGGGCCTTCAGCTCCTCCAAAGGCGCGGGCAGCTCCACGGGCAGGGGATCGCTCACCATGAGCAGGGGCCCGGTGTCCACCCCCTGGTCGATCCACAGGGTGGAGGAGCGCAGCTCGGTCTGCCCGGCGGCGATGGCCTCGTACACCGCGTCGTCCCCCACGAAGCGGCGCCGGCCCTGCTCGTCCAGCAGGGACAGGTCGGCGGGGTGCACGTTGACTCCCCCGGAGAGGGTGAGGAAGCTCATGTAGCCGCCCAGGGCGATCAGGTCTATCTCGAAGGCCTGCAGCAGGCGGGCGGCCACCTGGTCGTATTCGCGGCGCGCGGCCAGGCCCTCGGGGGTCTTGATGGTGCGCTTGACGCCGCGCAGTTGGTGGAAGCGCCGGGTGTCGTAGGCGATGTAGGGCAGGCCGTACTCGCGGGCGATCTCCTGGCCGCGGCAGGAGTCGTCGGCGGTGTCGCTGAAGATGAACACGATCTCATAGGGGGCGTCCCTGCGCTCCAGCAGGCGGCGGATGTTGGTGCCGCTGCCGCTCATGAAGGCGGCCACGCGCATGGGACGGCCCTTGGCCTGGGGGTCGAACAGGGGTCGGCTCATGGCACCCCTCTTTGCCGGTTAGGGTTGCGGTTTCTTCTCCGGCGCGCGGGGGGAGACCTGACAGGCGTCCTCCAGCAGTTGCTCCACGGTCTCCAGACACGGCGCGCCTCGGGTCATGAGGTCGTCGAAGATGCGGTCCCACATCTCGGCCGAGGGGTCGAAGTCCTCGGGCAGCTTCTTGCGGGGCTCCAGGATGTCGGACATGGTCGGACCTCCTCGCATGCGCTTGGGGGTTTCGGTGTCCAGTTCGGCCGCGGCTCGGACTCCCTGCCCACAGGGGTAGGCGAGGACTGATCACCTGAGAGCAGGTGCCGCCCCCCGGCGTCCACGGCCCTGTCTCCACCCCGACCGGCCAGCCTTCGGCCTCGGGCTCAGCGTCGGTCTCCCAGGGCCTGCTCCAGGCCGGGAGGCGGCGGAGGGATCAGCCTGCCCTCGCGCGCGGCGAAATGCGCCTCCCAGTAGCGGCGCAGGGCCTCCACCTTGGCCGGGTCCAGCTCGCGGATGCGGCCGCCCTCGTAGACCAGCCAGCTTATCGCCGCCCGGGTGGGAAGCGGGCTGGCCTCGGCCTGGGCCACGATCTCCTCGGGGGAAAACTCCTCCAGAAGCAGATAGATGGCCGCGGCCACCTGCTCCAACAGGGCGTCCAGGCGGTCGGCGCCCTCTTCCACCAGCTTCACGGCATATTCCAGGTTCTGCCAGGCTACCTCGATCTCCACGGCCTGCCTCCTCCAAGGCTCCTGGGGCGTGGCCACAGTCACGCGTGCAGGTGGGTTGCCAGGGTTCTCCTGAGTGATTCACACATCCGGGCGGTGGTGTCAAGGGCGGGCGCACTTGCCGCGGCCGGTGGGCTGCATTAAGCTGGGCGGCATGGAGTCCTTGTTGGCCCAGGTGCAGGTGGTGTTGGTGCGGCCCCGCTTCCCGGAGAACATCGGGGCGGCGGCGCGGGCGGTGGCCAACTTCGGCCTGGGGGGACTGCGGGTGGTGGCGCCCCAGCGGCTGTGGGAGGAGCCCATGCGGCGCCTGGCCTCCCGCGGCGGGCGGCCGGTGCTGGAGGCCATGGTGGTGTGCGACGAGCTGGGGGAGGCCCTGGGCGACTGTGTGGCCGCCTTTGCCACCACCGCCCGCCGCGGCAGCCGCCGGGGGCGTCTGCTGGCCCCGCGCCNGGCCGCACCCCTGGCCCTGGGTTGGGCGGAGCGCGGTCCGGTGGCGGTGGTGTTCGGCCCCGAGGACCGCGGGCTCACCACGGCCGAGGTGGACGCCTGCCAGGAGACCATCTGTATTCCCACCGCGGAGTCTTCCTCCCTCAACCTGGCCCAGGCCGTGGTGGTGGTGGCCTACGAGCTGCGCCTGGCCGCCCTGGAGCGGACCGGAAAGGAGAAAGGCGCCTCGCCCGGCCCCCAGCCGGCCAGCCTGCAGGAGCTGGAGGGACTCAAGGCCCATCTCAAGCAGGCCCTGGTGGCCATGGGCGTGATCCCGGCCGACAACCCGGACCATTTCTTCCGGCCCTTCAAGAACGTGTTGGAGCGGGCGGGGCTCAGCTCGCGCGAGGTGCGGGCCCTGCACGGTATCGCCCGTCAGGCCCTGTGGCTGGCCGGCCAGCGGCGGGAGGACTGAAGGGCCGGCCGCCCTTGGCCCCGGCCCCCGGCCTGTATTAGAATGGGCGCCGAAGTTGGGCAATCGTGAGGAGGGTGAGGAGATGAGCTGGCGGGTGCTGGCGTGGGTCCTGTTGGGGTTGAGCTTGGCCGTGCCGGTGCAGGCCGGTCCCTGGAAAGAGGGGGGAAACCCTGGTTTCGTCACCGGCGGGGGTCTGCGCTGGGTGCGGGTGCACGGGGGGGCCATCCCCACCGACGCCGTGGTGGGGGGCCAGAGCCNGGGGCGGGATCTCTACATCTGCCGGGCCCGTTTCCGGGGCGGAGTGCACGTGGGCAAGGTATTGAGCGGCCGCTGCAACATCGGCTGGGGGGGCAAGGAGGAGCGGCTGGCCGAGTTCGAGGTCCTGGTGGGCCAGGTGGGAGGTGCCCGCTGGGTGGATCCCTATCGCCGGGGATTGTACCAGCCTGTCCTGGGCGGCCATGACCCGACAGGGCAGCTCTACATCTGTCGCGCCTACTATCGCAACGGCACCCACATCGGCAAGGCCATCGGCGGCCGGTGTCTGATCGGCTGGGGCGGGCGCGAGGTGGCGGTGAGCGACTACCAGATCCTGGTGGCGCCGCGGGTGTATTGGGTCACCACCACGCGGGGGAACCTGCCCCGGGGGGCGGTGGGAGGCGCCCGGGCCGAGGGCCGGGACATGTATGTCTGCCGGGGCTACTACCGTGACGGCGTACATCCGGGCAAGTATTGGCGGGGGGAGTGTCATATCGGCTGGGGAGGCAAGGAGGTCAGACTGGACCATTTCGAGGTTCTGGTGCAGCCCGGAGGAGTGAACTGGCAGCCGGCCAGTGCGGGGCACATCCCTTCGCCCTGTGTGGAGGGCGGCCGCGACCAGGGGCACACCCAGTGCGTGTGCCGTGGCTACTATCGTGACGGGGTACACGTGGGCAAGACCTGGAACGGCCGCTGCAACATCGGTTGGGGCGGCCGCGAGGTGGTCCTGGACAATTTCGAGGTCTTGGTGAGCTATTGACCCGGCCCTAGGACGTGGTTTTCTTCAGAGCGGAGAGAAGTGCCCCTCCTTGCCACGCGGCGGGAGGGGAGAGGCGGCATGTGACCCTACCCACCCAGGTGAGCGCGCCATGAGCCCCCAGGCCCCGCAAGAAAACAGTCCGCTCGGCGCCTACCTGGATACCCCCATAAAGCTTTTCATCCTGGATCATACCCTGCTGGTCCACACCGTGGCCGCCCTGGGCAACCTGGGCTTTCGCCAACTGCTGCCGGTCAAGGTGAGTACCAACTTCTTCCAGGCCATGAAGCAGCTCTACGCCGAGATCACCCGCTTCGAGGGCCTGGTCTTGGTGAACCACCCCCCCAAACGGGTACAGGACCACCGCGGCGTGGCCTACCAGGACCCCGCCTTCGCCGAGTTCTACCGCGGGGTGGCCTCCCTCAACAAGAGCAGCCAGCGCTCCGCCAGCGACCTGCTCTCCAAGTGTATCCCCACCTTCGTCTCGGCCCAGGACCACGACATCCGCCTGCGCATCATCGCCGACCTGTTCCCCTTCGGCATCGTGGGCGTGTTCATGCTCTCGGTGTTGCCCCTGGGACTCACCAAGGAAGAACAGATCGCCGAGCGCGAACAGGAACTCTACCAATACCTGGTGGAGTATTTCCAGACCCGTGACCGCCGCCTGGCCGAACTGAAGGAATACAAGTCGGCCGAGGAACTGCGCCGCCGCCGCCAGGAGGCCGAGCGCCTCATGGCCGAGGTGGAGAAGCTGAAACAGGCCGGGGAGTACGACAAGGCCATCGCCCTCTGCCGCCAGGTGACCGAGGTCCTGCCCACCGACCCCGAGGCCTACCTGGAGGGGGGACGCCTGCTGGTCAAACGCCGCAAGTATCCCCCGGCCATGCAGATGTTCCGCGACGCCGAGAAGGTGGCCCANGACCTGCCCACCCCCAACCAGGAGATCGGCAACCTGCGCCTGGCCCAGGTCAAGGACTACGTGGCCAACTGCCAGCGCACCGGCATGGCCGTGGACGAGGAGAAGGTCAACGCCTGGCTGGCCGAGGCGGTGGACAGCTT
>MTPE01000107.1 GCA_002011835.1 Desulfarculaceae bacterium JdFR-95
TCCGCCGGCCGCGCGGCCGGCGGAGCGGCGGGGAACCACACCCGAGCTCCAACTTCAGAAATCGGTGAAGTCACCACTGTCTTCATCCAAGGGAATCACCTCTTCCGGTTTGGGCTTGGCAGCCGGCACTCTTTCGGGCTGCCGGGGTTTCTTCTGATCCTCCTGGGGCCTCTGGGGCTGGAACGGCAACAACTTCGGCTGGCGACCATCTCCAGAGAGAGCGGGTCTGCGGCCGTTGACGGACTCTCCCGCCAAGGCGATCAGGCGGTCCACCATGTGACGCAGGGCCTTGCTCTGGGCGCTCAGCTCCTCGGAGGCCGAGGCGCCCTCCTCGGCGTTGGCCGCCACCTGCTGGGTGGCCCTGTCCATCTCGGTCATGGCCTTGCTGATCTGCTCCAGGCCCAGGGCCTGCTCCTGGGAGGCGCTGGCGATCTCGCCCACCAGCTCGGCTCCCTTCTCGATGGCCACCACCACCTTGGTGAAGCTCTCCTGGGAGCTCTCCACCAGGGTGGAGCCCTCCTGGATACGGGCGCGGGTCTCGGTGACCAGCTCCTGGGTGTTCTTGGCCGCCTCGGCCGCGCGCATGGCCAGGTTGCGCACCTCGTCGGCCACCACGGCGAAGCCGGCTCCGGCCTCGCCCGCCCGCGCCGCCTCCACCGCCGCATTCAAGGCCAACAGGTTGGTCTGGAAGGCGATCTCGTCGATGGACTTGATGATCTTGGAGATCTCCTCCCCCGACTCGGCGATCTTGGACATGGAGCGGCTCATACTCTCCATGGCCTGCTGGGCCTCCTGGATCAGGCGGCGGGACTCCTGGGAGAGGGTGTTGGCCTGGGCNGCGTTGTCGGCGTTGGACTTGGTCATGGCGTTGAGCTCCTCCAGGGAGGCGCTGGTCTCCTCCACCGCCGCGGCCTGCTGGCTGGCTCCTTCGGCCAGGCTCTGGGAGGCGGCTGCGATCTGCTCGGCCGCGGCTGCCACCTGGTCGGAGCCGGCGTTGAGCTCCTTGATCACCAGCTTGATGGGCCGAGTGATGCTGCGGGTGATGAACAGAGACAGGCCCACGCCCAACAGCAGGGCCGCCAAGGAGCCGAACAACACCACCTGCGAGGCCGTACCCAGAAGGGACACTGCCCGGTCGGCCACCGCCTGGGCCTCGCGCAGGCCGGCCTCGGCGTTACGCTGGGACACGGCCACGATCTCGGAGGTGATCTGCTTCTGCTTCTCCTCCAAATGCACCAGCTTGCGCCAGTGATCCAACAGCGCGGCCATGGCCTGGCGGTAGAGGCGGGTGGTACGCTCGATCTCCGCCAGGGTGGCCAGGTCTTCTTGGCCGGCGCCGGTCTTCAACTGGGCGGTGAGGCGCTCCACCTCGGCGAACTCGGCCAGGGCCTCGCGGATCTTCTCTGGATCACGGGCCAGCAGGGCCTGAAGCGTCTTCACCTGCAGCACCCCGCCCCGCACCAGGATGTCCTTGATGGTGCGGATGTTCTTGAGGCGCCATTTCAGCTGGGGGTTGTCGGCCACCTCCAGGTCCAGGGCCTGGTTCTGCCCCTCCAGGTAGGCGTTGCAGGCGTTGATGAAGTTGACCCCTGCCTGGTCCAGGGTCTGGCGGGCCTTGCCCATGCCCCCTATGGCCTGATGCGTGTTGGCCGCAGCCTTCTCATAGGCGGCCAGGCGCCGCTCAGCCTGGTCGATGGTGCCCCGGAGACGGGTGAGCATCTGAGAACGCGCGGCCAGTCGGCGCGCCTCGGCCAGAGACTTCTTCACCGCCTCCAGGTTCTGCAGCCCCTTCTGGCGGAATTCCTCCTTGCCACTGAGCATATAGCCCAGCATGTAGTGCATGGCGTGCAGGGAGCGGACCTCCATGTGGTTGAATATATTCACCTGGGGCACATAGTCCTGGGCCACGCGTGACGACTCGGTGGCCGCGACTTGCATGCTCCAATACGCAGCTCCCCCCAGGGCCAGGGAAATCAGGATCAGCAGGCCGAAGCCCAGGCCAATCTTGGCACCCAGTTTGAGCTCACTGAACATGGCGGCCTCCTCCCAAGGCTCGGATCACCATAGTGATCNCCATGGTCACGTAGGCTCAAACCCCTCCTATCTGCGAACGAATCTCCACTCNGACCATGAANATATGTGCNGAATCTTCCCCTGCTTTAGGTTAAGCACGCCTTATGGGCCAGGCAAGTCGCAGGAGCATTTTTTTCGCGCACTCTCGGGGCTCTCGGGAGGATCGATTCTACACTTAGACAGAGGCCAAGCCCTGCCAAGACAAACTATTCCGTATGGTTAGCGAGGTCACCCAAGCGAAGAAGTAGAGAGGGTCGGTCGGGGAAAATCTCTTCTCCCGCGGCGAGAGAGGTTCTTTCGCCTGGGCCTGCGGCGAATATCACCCTACAACCAGTTGTTATTTTTAGGACATTGACAGACCGTCTCCAGGGGAGGGCAACCGGATGCCCCTCTGCTTCCTAGCGAGTAGGTGCGGCCCCAAAGCAAAACTTGGCGTGACTTCATTGGCACTGTCTCTGTTTTGGCCCCAAATATTCCCCGCGCCCTTTCCCTCTCGCTCTACCAAAAGGCAGAACAAAAATATTTGCGAGCCTTCGTTTTCAAATTCACAATCTATTGCCAAACTTGGTGCCTGACGAACAAAAAATACTTGAAATCCTCCCTACGAGGCGGTATGAAATATTATCACTTTTCCAACATCATGATTGTATGCCCAGGCGATTTGGAAGGGGAGAACTGATGGCACGCAAGTCTAGATGGAGCAAGGCGGACCGTAAGAAGCTGTTAAAAATGGTGGACGACGGGGTGCCCGAGCAGGACATTCGCCAGGCCTTGTCGGTAAGTGGCCGGGCCATGAGTGCGGGCGAATTCGCGCAACAGCTCAAAATGGCCATGGTGGAAGCCGGTCGCATAAAGCAGGCCAAGCGTCCCCGCAAGTCTTCCGGCCCCAAGTTCTATCAGGTCACGGCCAAGGGACGACTCACCCTGAGCGACTTCGCCGAGATCAGCGGTTTCAAGCCTGGTGACAAGTTCACCTTGGAGAAGCCGCGCGGCCGCTCCAAGGCCTGGCGTTTGGTGCCGGTGGAATAAGCCCCCTTTCTTCGGGACCGCTCGCTTCATGGGGGGGGAAGGCGATGCCGGGTGTAGAGACTCTTGCCGGTGTGGTCCGGGGGAGAGAGGTATAGGGGTGTAGCTCTTTCCGGGCCCTGATGGCTGATGTTGGATCTGGCTCTCCCGCGGCAGGGGAGGGCTTTTTGCGTGGGGCTCCCTGGCCCCGGAAAAAAAGGAGCCGCAGCCTTGTTCGACTTTCTCCTCAACGAAGAACAACTCCGCCTGCGCGAGGAGGTGCGCGAGCTGGTGGCCTGGGTGCCGCGGCAGATGATCCTGGATATGGACCAGGACAAGATCCGCTTCCCCAAGGAGTTCCTGCGCGAGGCCGGCCGGCGCAACCTGTTGGGCTGCCGCTATCCCNGCCGCTGGGGCGGGCGGGACATGGACTGGGTCTCCACCTGCATGGTCATGGAGGAGGTGGGGGTCTTGGGCTACATCTTCGCCTGCGTGTTCGGGGTGGGGGCCGAGCTGGTCTGCGACGCCATCATCCAGCACGGCACCGACCAGCAGAAGGAGAAGTACGTCAAGCCCCTGCTGGCGGGCGAGATCTTCGCGGCCGAGTGCCTCACCGAACCCCGCGGCGGCTCCGACTTCTTCGGCACCACCACCCGGGCCGAGGACAAGGGCGGCTACTTCCTGCTCAACGGCCAGAAGCGCTTCATCGTGGGGGCCGAGGGCGCCGACTACTTCCTGGTCTATGCCAAGACCGACCCCCAGGCCCCGCCGCACCAGGCCCTGACCTGCTTCATCGTGGACCGAGGGCCGGGGGTCAAGGTGGAGTACCTCTACGGCCTGATGGGCTGCCGGGGCGGCGGTGCGGGGCGGCTGGTGTTCAAGGACGTGGAGGTGCCGGCCGAGAACATCGTGGGTGAGCTCAACGGCGCCTACGCGGTATTCAACACCATGATGATACCCGAGCGCCTGGGCACCGCGGCCATGACCATCGGCGCCGCCCGCCCCGCCCTGGAGATCGCCAGCCGCTACACCACCCGGCGCAAGGCCTTCGGCCAACAGATCTACAAGTTCCAGGGGGTGTCCTTCCAGGTGGCCGAGGCGGCCACGCTCCTGGACGCCAGCCGGGCCATGGTCTATGCCACCGCCCGGGCGGTGGACGCCGGCGCCGAGCCCGCGCTGATCCGCCGCCTGGTCAGCGAGACCAAAAAGTTCGTCACCGAAAGCTGCCAGAAGGTGGCGCGCAAGGCCATGCAGGTCATGGGCGGCATCGGCTACACCAACGTCTTCCCCATCGAGCGCATCGTGCGCGACCTGGGCCTGGCCTCCATCTGGACCGGCACCAACGAGGTGATGAGCATGGTGATCGCCCACGAGTGGTATCGCCAACTGGCCCGGGCCAGCAAACCCCCGCGCGACTTCGAGGCCGACGCCCCCGAGGCCCACGCCCCCGGAGAGAAGATCTACGAGTAGCCCCATGCCCACCGCGGAGAGAACGCGGGCCGCGGCGGTGCTCATGCTCCTGGGCGCGGCCCTGTTGTGGAGCCTGGGGGGTGTGCTGATAAAGTGGGTGGCCTGGCACCCCTTGGCCATAGCCGGGGTACGCAGCCTGGTGGCGGCGCCGGCGCTGCTGTTCATGATGCGGCGGCGGCCCCGCCTGGGCCGGAGCTGGGCTCCCTGGGCCACGGCCGCGGCCTATGCCGGCACCGTGATCACCCTGGTGGCGGCCACCCGCCTCACCACCGCGGCCAACGCCATCCTCCTGCAGTACACCGGCCCCATCTACGTGGCCCTGCTGGCGCCTTTGCTCCTGGGCGAGCCCACCTCCCGCCGCGACTGGCTGCTGGTGGCGCTCTCGCTGGGGGGCATCGCCCTGTTCTTCCTGGACCGGCTCTCTCCCGCGGGCCTGTGGGGAAACCTGGTGGGCCTGGCCAGCGGGATGTTCTTCGGCTGCCTGATCATGCTGCTGCGCTACCAGGGGGCGGACGACCCCCTGGAGGCGGTGGTGCTGGGCAACCTCCTGGCGGGGCTGGTGTGTCTGCCCTGGGTGGGGCCGCCCTGGCCCGGGGCGGGGGACTGGCTGGTACTGGGGGTGCTGGGGGTGGTGCAGTTGGCCTTACCATATTATCTATACGTGAAGGCCATCGCCCGGGTCACGGCTCTGGAGTCGGTGCTCATCACCACGGTGGAGCCGATCCTGAACCCCCTGTGGGTGGCCCTGTTCCTGGGCGAGCTGCCAGGCCCCTGGGCGGTGGGGGGAGGAGTGCTGGTGCTGGCCGCGGTCACCACGCGGGGAGTGCTCACTGCCAGAGGCGAGGGGGAAGGCCGGCATGCCTGACAGAGTACATGCCATTTCCGCCCGCTGGCTGTGGTGCGGCCCCGGCCGGCTGCGCCAGGACGCCTGGGTGGTGGTGGAGGCCGGCCGGGTGCGGGAGGTCTGCGGCCGGCCGCCCCACGACGCCCTCCGCCACGACCCCGGCCCCGGCCTGGTGCTGCCCGGCCTGGTCAACGCCCACACCCACCTGGAGCTGTCCTTCCTGGCCGGAGCCGTGCCCCCCCAGGGCGACTTCATCGACTGGGTGCGGGGGCTGGTCTCCTCCCGGCCGGGCTACGACCGCGAAAAGGCCCGCAGCGCCGCCCGCGAAGCCGCACGCCTCACCGCCCGGCAGGGCATCGCCCTGGTGGGGGACATCTCCAACACCGGACGCGCGGCCTGGGCCTGGCAGGAGGCGGGTGTGAGCGCCCTCACCTTCATCGAGGCCGTGGGTCCGGCCCGCTCCCAACCCCCGCCTCCCCGCGCTCAGTGGGAGAGCGGCATACTGGTAGCCACGGGTGTGGCCGCCCACGCCCCCTACTCGGTGCCCGCCCCCCGCCTGCAGGCCCTCAAGCACCTGGCCGGCGCCACGGTGATGTCCATCCACTTGGCCGAGACCCGGGCCGAGGTGGAGTTCTTCCGCGGCCGTGGTGGGGAGGGCCGGCGCATGGAGGAGTTCCTGGAGCTGCGGGGCATGCGCCGGGAGGAGCTGGAGCTGGCCGCCGACACCCCCTTGGGTCACCTGTTGGCCCTGGGGGTGGTGGACCGCCGCACCCTGCTGGTCCACGGAGTACAGCTCACCCCGGCCGAGCTGGAGCAGGTGGCGGCCACCGGGGCCTCCCTCTGCCCCTGTCCCCGCTCCAACCTGGCCCTCACCGGCCGTACCCTGGAGGTGCCCGCGGCCCTGGCCGCAGGGGTGAACCTGGCCCTGGGCACCGACAGCCTGGCCTCGGCCCCGGACCTGGACCTGTGGAACGAGATACGCGAGCTCACCCGCCTCTACCCCTCCCTGGACCCGGAGGCGGTCCTGACCATGGCCACCCTGGGCGGGGCCCGCGCCCTGGGCTGGGAGGAGCACTTCGGCCGCATCGCCCCGGGCACGACGGCAGCCCTGGCCTTCGTGCCCCTGGAGGGTGTCGGCCGGCGGGAGGTGCTGGAGGCCGCGGCCCACGGCCAGACCGCCGGCCCTCCCCAGGGCCTGGCCTTCGCCGTCGCGGCAGAACCCCTGGAGGCATCCGCCCGCATGAGGTAGGCTTGGCCTGGGGGGTGTGGATCCCACCACCAGGGCCGGGAGCGCCGCGGCGTGAAACGAGAACAACTCAACCCAGAGCCGGTGGTGACCAGCCTGGGCTGCAAGGTGAACCAGGCCGAGGCCGCCTGGCTGCGTGCAGAGCTGGCCCGGCAGGGAACCGACCCCCAGGAGCTGGTGGTCCTGCTCACCTGCACCGTCACCGCCACCGCCGCCCGCCAGTCGCGCCAGATGGCCCGGCGCCTGGCCCGCGCCCACCCCGGCGCGCGGGTGGTGGTCAGCGGCTGCGACGTGCAACTGGACCCGCAGCGCTACCGCGACATGGGGCTCGTCGTGCTGGGCCGGGCCGAGCTGGCCCGCCTGCCCGCGCTGGCCGCATCCGGCGGCCCCTGGCCGGAGAATGACCCCCAATCTCCCCAGGCCGGCCCCCTCTGCCCCGGCCTGGAGGCCCCCGGCCCCCGCCGCACCCGGGGGCTG
>MTPE01000407.1 GCA_002011835.1 Desulfarculaceae bacterium JdFR-95
ATGCCTCAGGAGGCGTACACGGGGGGTGAACGAGGCGGCGAAAGAAGAGAGGCCCCGCCTCGGCGGATGGATCGGGAGGATCCGAGCCCAGTGACAGTGGTCGCGGACGATTGTGCCGTGTAAATATAAATGGATAGAGCGCAAAACCCGGCTGCGGAGACATCCCGCGGCCGCACAGAGGAGAGCCCAGTCATGAAGGTACGGGCATCGGTCAAGCGAATCTGCAAGGACTGCAAGATCATCCGGCGCAAGGGCGTGGTGCGGGTGATCTGCAAGAAGAACCCGCGTCACAAGCAGCGCCAGGGTTAAGGAGGACTGCCAGTGGCCCGCATCGCAGGCGTGGACTTGCCGCGCAACAAGCGCATCGAGGTGGCCCTGACCTACATCTACGGCATCGGGCGCTCCTCGGCCAAGAAGATCCTGGCCCAGGCCGGAGTGAACCCCAATACCCGCAGCGACCACCTCACCGACGAGGAGATCAACCGCATCCGCCTGATCATCGACGAGAACTACAAGGTGGAAGGCGATCTGCGGCGCGAGGTGTCCATGAACATCAAGCGCCTGATGGACCTGGGCTGCTACCGCGGCCTGCGCCACCGCCGGGGACTGCCGGTCCGCGGCCAGCGCACCCGCACCAATGCCCGCACCCGAAAAGGGCCCCGACGCTCCGTCATCGGCAAGAGGAAGAAGTAAATGGCCAAGGCAGGAAAGAAGACCGCACGCAAGAAGAAGGAAAAGAAGAATATTCCCAACGGGGTGGCCCACATTCAGTCCACCTTCAACAACACCATCATCACCATCACCGACCCCAACGGGAATACCGTGGCCTGGTCTTCGGCCGGGGTGCAGGGCTTCAAGGGCTCGCGTAAGTCCACCCCTTTCGCCGCCCAGCTCGCGGCCGAGGACGCGGCCAAGAAGGCCATGGAACACGGGATGCGCAGCGTGGAGGTCAACGTCAAGGGCCCTGGCTCCGGCCGCGAGGCCGCCCTGCGCGCCCTGGCCGCCGCCGGGCTGACCATCACCGTGATCCGCGACGTGACCCCCATCCCCCACAACGGCTGCCGCCCCCCCAAGCGGCGCCGCGTGTAGATACGGGAGGAAGTAGTCTTGGCTCGTTATCGAGGCAGTGTCTGCCGGCTGTGCCGGCGCGAAGTGCAGAAGCTCTACCTCAAGGGCGACCGCTGCTACAGCGACAAGTGCGCGGTGGAGCGCCGTGCCTTCCCCCCCGGACAGCACGGACAGAGCCGGCGCGGCAAGATGAGCGACTACGGCCTGCAGCTCCGNGAAAAGCAGAAGGTCAAGCGCATCTACGGCCTGGCCGAAAAGCAGTTCAAGCTNACCTACAAACGCGCCGCCCGCATGAAGGGCGTCACCGGCCACAACCTGCTCATGCTCCTNGAGCTGCGCCTGGACAACGTGGTCTATCGCCTGGGCTTCGCCTCCTCCCGCGCACAGGCCCGCCAGTGGGTCCGCCACGGCCATATCCTGGTCAACGGCCGCCGCGTGGACATCCCCTCGGCCCGGGTCAAGGTGGGCGACGTGGTGGCCGTGCGCGAAAAGAGCCGCAAGATACCCCAGATCGTGGAGTCCCTGGAGGCCGTGGCCCGGCGCACCGTGCCCTCCTGGCTGGAGCTGGACGCGGAGAACTTCTCCGGCACGGTCAAGGCCCTGCCCAGCCGCGAGGAACTCACCATGCCCATGCAGGAGCAGCTCATCGTCGAGCTCTACTCCCGCTAAGGCAAACCCGCGGTATCATCCGCAAATCCCCCGCGGCCCCCATAGAGGAGGCCGGGGACGAAAAGGCACTGGGAAGAAGCCATGGAAAGAAACTGGCGAGAACTCATCCGGCCGTCGCGTCTGGAGGTGGATGAGAAGACCCACACCGACTACTACGGCAAGTTCTCCTGCGAGCCCCTGGAGCGCGGCTTCGGCCACACCATCGGCAACGCGCTCCGCCGCATCCTCATCTCCTCCCTGCAGGGCGCGGCCATAACCAACGTGCGCATCGACGGCGTGCTGCACGAGTTCTCCACCATCCCCGGGGTGCTGGAGGATGTCAGCGACATCATCCTCAACCTCAAGGGCGTGCGCCTGCGCTACCTGGGCCACGAACCCACCACCATGACCATCAGCGCCCAGGGCGAGTGCGTGGTCACCGCCGGCGACATCCAGGCCCCCCCGGACGTGGAGATCCTCAACCCCGAACACCACATCGCCACCCTGGGACCGGAAGGACGCCTGGAGGCCGAACTCACGGTCAAGACCGGCAAGGGCTACGTCACCGCCGACCGCAACAAACGGCCCGACGACCCTATCGGGGTCATCGCCCTGGACGCCGCCTTCTCCCCCATCACCAAGGTGAACTACGTGGTCACCCAGGCGCGCGTGGGCCAGATCACCGACTACGACAAGCTCACCCTGGAAGTGCACACCAACGGCGCGGTCAAACCCGAGGACGCCGTGGCCTACGCGGCCAAGATCCTCAAGGAACAGCTCAACATATTCATCAACTTCCCCGAAGAACCCGAGCCGGTGGAGGAGGAGAAGGAAGAGGAACCCGAACTGAACGAAAACCTCTTCCGTACCGTGGACGAACTGGAACTCAGCGTGCGCTCGGCCAACTGCCTCAAGAACGCCGACATCAAGTACATCGGCGAGCTGGTGCAGCGCACCGAGGCCGAGATGCTCAAGACCAAGAACTTCGGCCGCAAGTCCCTCAACGAGATCAANGAGATGCTGGCCGANATGAACCTGAGCCTGGGCATGAAGCTGGAAAACTTCCCCAGCCGCGAAGAGCTGGACGCCCGCCTGCAGGAAAAGAGCACCTAAAGGAGACGCTGCCATGAGGCACAGACGACTGTCGCGCAGGCTCTCCCGCACCACGGCCCACCGCAAGGCCATGATGCGAAACCTGGTCACCTCGCTGTTCGAACACGAGCGCATCGAGACCACCCTGGCCAAGGCCAAGGAGCTCCGGCCGGTGGCGGAAAAGATGATCACCCTGGCCAAACGCGGCGACCTGCACGCCCGGCG
Organism: Desulfarculaceae bacterium JdFR-95; assembly: GCA_002011835.1. GTDB lineage: Bacteria > Desulfobacterota > Desulfarculia > Desulfarculales > Desulfarculaceae > Desulfocarbo. The sequence goes on from MTPE01000407.1 coordinate 3,034, forward strand.
CCAGGCCGAGGCCTACATCCGCAGCCACAAGGTGTGCAGCAAGCTGTTCGCCGACGCCAAGGACCGCTACCAGGACCGCACCGGCGGCTACGTGCGCATCATCCCCACCCGCCGCCGCCGCGGCGACGCCGCCCCCATGGCCGTGGTGGAGATCGTCTCCCCGCCCGCGGGCGACTGATCCCCGCCGCGGCAAAGGAAACCCCGCGGCAACCCGGAAGACGACACGGCGACCCGCAAGGCGAACGCAGCGACCTGGAAAGGCGGCACGGCGACAAGGGGAGACGGCGCAGCGACGAGGAAAGGCGGCGTGGCGACCCGGAAGGGAAGACCCAGGGCGAACCGCGCGACAAGAACCAAGACCAGTCAGACAGCGGGACCCGGCGATGGGGTCCCGCTGTGGTGTGAGGGCAGCCCTGGACCCCAAGGACCAGAGGCCGCCCCAACCACCCCAGGAACGTACGCACGGCATCCGCCGGGGCGTTCTCTCCCTGCCCGTTCCGGGAGGGTCTGCCCCCGGTGGCTACCTCCGAGCCCCAATGGAAGCTGGCGCGAGAGGTGTGCCGCTCCGGCGTGAGGGCAAGACCCCCTGCCGCCGGGCTGGCCCCGCACCGGCCTCTCGCCGCCTGCCGGGACGAGGCGGGGGGATGTGTTCCCCAGGGCACCGGGCCGAGGCCGAAGATGTGCCCCCGGCCACCGGACTCGAACCGGGGGCCGGAGTGGAGGCCGCCCGCAGGCTGCTGCGGCGCGGGTGAAGGAGGCTCACTCCTCCGTCTCGGCGGGCCCTTCCTCGGAGGGCTCTTCCGCCGGGGATTCCTCCTCGGTGTCCTCGGGAGTGGGCCGGCGCACGTTCTTGGCCGGGTGGCGGGGATAGGCCGGGTCGCGCGGGCCCACCTCGAACACCACCTCCTCCCCCTCCTCCAGGGACTCGAACTCCACCCCCGGCGCCAGGTAGGTGACGTGCATGAAGTAGTCGTCCCCGTCCTCGCCGGTGATGAAGCCGATGCCCTTCTCGGGCAGCAGGTCCTTGACCCTCCCCCGCAGGGTCTGCCCCACCGGACCGTCGGCCACCTCGCGCGGGGCGGGCGGCTCGGCCGGGGCCAGGAAGATGCCGTCCACCACCGGGTCGGAGCGGGCGCTGCGGCTGTCGATGATCTGGTCCATCTGCAGCACGTAGTGGGCCTCGCGGATCAGGCTCTGGGCGGTGGTGGTCACCTGGCGCCGGCCGTAGGAGTCGGTGTAGGTGAAGTCCCAGGCCATGAGCAACACCTTGGTGCCCAGAGTGCCCAGCTTGCGCACCAGGGGCAGCAGGTCGCCGTCGCCGCTGATCAGCACCACCACCTCGAACTTCTTGTACAGGGTCAGCTCGAAGGCCTCCAGGGCCAGCCACACGTCGATGCCCTTCTCGCGGTCGCCCGAGCTGCTCTCCATCATGGGCAGGTAGTGGGTGATCACCCCCGCCCGCATCAGCACGTCGTCGAACACCCGCTCGTAGTAGAGCTGCTCCGGGTTGCTCTCGTGCACCGTGCGCGCGCTGAGCCGGCCCCGGAAGTAGTGTGCGTCCACCACCTGGCACAGCTCGGGCTGGCACCCCTCCAGCTCCGCCACCTTGTGGCGAATGAAGTAGTGCAGGCCCTCGATGGAGATGCGCGCCCGGCGCTCGTGGCCGTAGCGGTAGTAGCGGGAGACGCGGTCGAAAAAGGACCCGTCGTAGAAAATCCCGATCCTGATCAATTCGCTCGCCATATTCCTTCCCTCGGATTCAATATGATTCATCCTCCGCGTCCCCCCGAACAAACGCGGGATACCCGCCGGGGACACCGGCCGGAACAGAGCCGCTGTCCCCACCCCAAGGGGATGGCTTGGTCTCTGGCTCCATTCCCTCGCCAACACACGGCGAGTTCCGGTTTCCTGCCGGCGGGCGCTCTCTCAAGTTGCTGTGCTCTCTTTGCTGCCGTTACCCGCTTACTGTGATTCAGGTTACCGAAACGGACTTGCCTTGCAGGGTCTCTCCCCCCTTCTGCCGCGGCTGGACCGCACACCGCTGGCAGAAACGGTCAGCCTCTCAGAACGGTATGTCGTCGTCGGGTGGGGGAGGAGGGCCGCCAGGGCCGGCGGGGCCGCCGGGGCCGTAGTCGGCGCCATAGTCCGAACCAGCCCCACCGCCGGCTGCCGCGGCGGGACCGCCCAGGAATTGCACGTCGCGGGCCACCACCTCGGTGATCCAGCGGCGGTTGCCCGAGGCGTCCTCCCAGGAACGGGTGCGCAGACTGCCCTCCACGTAGACCTGGCGGCCCTTGGCCAGATATTGCCCGCAGATCTCGCCCAGTTTGCCCCAGGCCACGATGCGGTGCCACTCGGTGCGCTCTTGCTGATTGCCGTCACGGTCGCCCCACACCTCGGTGGTGGCGATGCGGAAGGTGCACATGGGCGTGCCGTTGGCCGTGTACTTCATCTCCGGGTCGGCGCCCAGATTGCCGATGAGAATGACCTTGTTTATCCCCCGCGCCATGAAAGCCTCCTTTGGCACCCGCCTCCCTCGCCCCGACTCTAACACAGGCCCCCCACCCAGGCAACCCGCTGCCGGCGGCTCCTCTCACGGCGGGCACCTGCACCCTGGGGGACCGAACCAGAGCCCCTTTTGACAATCCTCCCCCCGTATGCTTACAAACACCAGGGCGGCCCTTGACAGGACCGCCGGCGCAGGCTATGGGTTCTTGTCCATACCTCTGGCCGGAGACGTGTCACCATGAACTGGCCCAAACCACTGCGTGTGCCCTGGTCCCTCTGGGGCATGGTCTGGCTGGCTGTCCTCACCGGCCTGGGATCGTTTCTGGCCGCGCTGCTCTCTCTGTGCCGCCTGCGCCCGGAACAGATGCAGTGGATCCCGCGCACCTGGGCCCGCCTGCTGTTGTGGGGGGTGGGCATCCGCGTGCGCGCCGCCTGGGACCAGCCCCTGGACCCGCGCCAACCCTACGTCTTCGCCTCCAACCACACCTCGGCCCTGGACATCCCCGCCCTGCTCACGGTACTGCCAGCCAACTTCCGCTGGATCGCCAAGAAGGAGCTGTTTGCCATACCCGTGTTCGGCTCCGCCCTGCGCCGCATGGGCTACATCCCCATCGACCGCTCTGACAGCCGCGCCGCCCTGAAGAGCCTCAACCAGGCCGCCCGCCGCATCGCCGAGGGCGCCAGCGTGGTCATCTTCCCCGAGGGCACCCGCAACTCCGGGCCCTTGCTGCCCTTCAAGTCCGGCGGCCTGGCCCTGGCCATCCGCGCCCGGCGGCCGGTGGTGCCAGTGGCCATCGCCGGCGCGGCCCAGTGCCTGGCCCCCAAGGACCTCTGGCTCAGCCCCGGCACCATCCGCGTGACCCTGGGCACACCCATCCCCACCGCCGAACTCAAGATGCGCCAGCGCGACGAGCTGGCCCAACAGGTGCAACAGGCGGTGCAGGAGCTCCTGGACCGGATGTGAGCCCGGTTGACACCGCCGCGACCCTCTCCTACAGTTGAGCAGACCACCCCCTAACCGGAGGAGCCCGCCCCGTGGCATCCCCCCGCCGGCAAGAGCAGCCCCCCACTTGGCCGTGGATCCTGGCCGCGGTGCTGCTGTGGCTGGCCGCAGCCGGTCTGGCCGTGGCCCTGGCCGGCTACCATCCCAGCGACCCCACTCCCACCAGCCCCGCCGGCCCGGCCCGCAACTGGTTGGGCCTGCCCGGAGCCTTGACGGCCGCCTTGCTCTACGGGGCCTTCGGCCTGGCCACCTGGCTGGTGGTGCTGCTGTTGGTCCTGGCCGGAGCCTACCTCTGGCGCGAGCGCCGTGCCGCGGCCCTGACCTGGCTGGCCGGGGGAGGGCTGTGGGCCCTGGCCGGGGCCAGCGGATGGCTGGGGGGGCTGTCCCTCCGCCTCTACCGCGGCGCCCTGCCCGCGGGCGGCTCCGGGGGAAAGGCCCTGGCCGCGGCCCTGGCGACCTGGCCGGGCTCGCCCTGGGACTGGCTGCTGCCCTTGGTGGTGGGGGNCGTAGGCCTGGGGGGGG
>MTPE01000057.1 GCA_002011835.1 Desulfarculaceae bacterium JdFR-95
GGCTCGCCCGCCGCCACGGCCCGGTGGTGGTGGCCATAGCCCGCCTGGTGCCTTTGTTCCCCTACAACTTGCTCAACTTCGGCTTCGGCCTCACCCCGATCCCTTTCGGAATCTACCTGTTCTACTCCTGGCTGTGCATGCTGCCGGGCACCATACTCTACGTGGTGGGGTTCGACGCCCTGTTCACCGGCTTGGCCCAAGGCCGGGTGCCCTGGGTCCTGGTGGCGGTGGCGGTGGGGGCGGCGGTGCTGCTGGCCCTGCTGGTGTCCCGCCTGCGCCGGCGCCTGCAGGACGAGCCTCCAGGAAACGAGGCCGAGTGAAACGGCCACGGGTATGCTAGATTGATCATTGGGAGGGTCTGTGGGAGGAGGCGGGCATGTCTGCGTCCTCTGAGGAGCGGCTCATCGTGTTTACGCGCCTGCCCGTACCGGGACGGGTCAAGACCCGGCTCATCCCGGCCCTGGGCCCGGAGGGCGCGGCCCAGTTGCACTGCCGCCTCAGCGAGCGCACCCTGGCCTTGGCCCGGCGTCTGGCCCAGGCGCGCGGCCTGGAGCTGGAGGTGCGCTATCTGGGCGGTAGCGCCGCGGCCATACAGAGCTGGCTGGGCGAGGGCCCCCTCTACCGCCCCCAGGGCGAGGGCGACCTGGGGGCGCGCATGTCCCGCGCCTTGCACGAGGCCCTGGCCGGTGGGGTGGCGCGGGTGGTGCTGGTGGGCTGCGACGTGCCCGAACTGAGCGAGGACATCCTGCACCGGGCCTTCCAGGCCCTGCGCCGGCACCCCCTGGTCCTGGGGCCGGCCGCGGACGGGGGCTATTACCTGGTGGGGCTCAGCCGGCCCGCCCCGCGCATCTTTCGGGGCGTGAACTGGGGCACCGCGCGGGTGCTGGCCCAGACCCGCAGCCTGGCCGCGGCCCTGGGGCTGAAGCCCGTGCTCCTGCCCGTGCTCAGCGACGTGGACCGGCCCGAGGATCTGGAGGTGTGGGAGCGCGTGGCCCGGTCGGAACCCGCCTCGAGCTGAAACCAATGGCCGCACCCTGCTCTCCCCTCATCTCGGTGGTGATCCCCACCCTCGACGAGGCGGACCACCTGCCCCGTATCGCTCCGCCCCTGTTGGACCAGCCGGGGGTGGAGGTGATCGTGGCCGACGGCGGCAGCCGCGACGGCACGCCGGAGCTGGCCCGCGCCTTGGGCTTCACCCTGGTGCGGGCGCCCCGGGGCCGGGGGATCCAGCTCGCGGCCGGAGTGGCCCGGGCCAGGGGCGAGCTGGTGGTGCTCCTGCATGCCGACACCCGGCTGCCAGCAGGCTGGGGAGACGAGGTGCGCCGCCTGCTGGCCCGGCCAGAGGTGGCCCTGGGAGCCTTCCGCTTCCGCCTGGACCAGCGCGGCTGGGCCCCGCGGCTCATCGAGACCTTCGTGGCCTGGCGCAGCCGCTGGCTGGGCCTGCCCTACGGCGACCAGGCCCTGTTCCTGCGCGCCCACACCCTGCGAGCCCTGGGCGGAGTGCCGCCCTGGCCCCTGATGGAGGACGTGGCCCTGGTGCAGCGGGCCCGGCGCCTGGGCCGGGTGGTGATCTCGCCCTTGCCTGCGGTGTGTTCGGCGCGGCGCTGGCAGCGCCTGGGCTTCCTGCGCAACACCCTCCTCAACTGGCTCACCCTGGCCGCCTTCTCCCTGGGGGTCTCACCCTGGCGCCTGGCCCGCTTCTACTACCGCCACCGCGGCTAGAGGCACCGCGCATCCCTGGTCGCTGGCACCACCGCCGGACGGCTTCTGTATGCAGTATGCAGCGTTCAGGCAGGCTTGACACCGGCGGGTGGGGGGGATAGAAAAGCAGAGCCGAATGCCCTTTCCGCCGCGGTGAAACGCGGCCGGGCGGGGACGAACCCAGCTCAGGAGAAAGCGCGAGGCAAACCCCTCATGGCCGCCCTTCGCACCATAGAGGCCGCCGAGATAACCGCCGCCGTGGCCCGGCTCTGCGGCGAGGCCGACATCGAGCTGCCCCAGGACGTGCGCCGCGCCCTGGAGCAGGCCCGCGACCAGGAGGAGTCGCCGGTGGGGCGGGAGGTGCTGGCGCGTCTGATCGAGAACGCCGACATCGCCCGCCGCGAGCGGCTGCCCATCTGCCAGGACTGCGGCCTGGCGGTGGTGTTCGTGGACCTGGGCCAGGAGGTGCACATCCGCGGCGGCAGTCTGGAGGAGGCCATCAACGCCGGCGTGCGCCAGGGCTACCAGGACTACTACCTGCGCAAGAGCGTGTGCCACCCCTTCACCCGGGCCAACACCGGCGACAACACCCCCGCGGTGATCCACACCCGCATCGTGCCCGGCGACCGCCTGCACCTGTGGGTGGTGCCCAAAGGCGGGGGCAGCGAGAACATGTCCCGGGTCTTCCTGCTCACCCCTGCGGTGGGCCTGGAGGGAGTGAAGCAGAAGGTGGTGGAGACCGTGGAGGCGGCCGGTCCCAACCCCTGTCCTCCCATCATCCTGGGGGTGGCGGTGGGCGGCACCTTCGAGCAGGCCGCGGTGCGGGCCAAGCGTACCCTGCTGCGCGAGCTGGGCTCAGCCAACCCCGACCCCGAGGCCGCGGCCCTGGAGGCCGAGCTCTTGGAGCTGGTCAACCGCACCGGCATCGGCCCCGCCGGCCTGGGCGGGCGTGTCACCTGCCTGGGGGTGTTCGTGGACATCCACCCCTGTCACATCGCCAGCCTGCCCCTGGCGGTGAACATCCAGTGCCACGCCGCGCGACACAAGGAGGTGGTGCTGTGAGCCAGCCCGTGCGCCTGACACCCCCCCTGAGCGACGAACAGGTGGCCGCGCTCACCGCCGGCGACCGGGTGCTGATCTCCGGCACCATCTACACCGGCCGCGACGCCGCCCACAAGCGCATGGTGGAGGCCCTGGACCGCGGCGAGGACCCACCCTTCGAGTTGGCCGGCGCGGTGATCTACTACGTGGGCCCCAGCCCGCCCCCTCCCGGGCGGGTGATCGGCGCCGCCGGCCCCACCACCAGCTATCGCATGGACCCCTATGCCCCCACCCTCATCGCCCGTGGGCTCAAGGCCATGATCGGCAAGGGCAAACGGGGCGAAGAGGTGAAAAAGGCCATGCAAGAGCACAAGGCCGTGTACCTGGCCGCCATCGGCGGGGCAGGGGCCCTGATGGCCCGGTGTATCAAACAGGCCGAGGTCATCGCCTACCCCGATCTGGGCCCCGAGGCCGTGCGCCGCCTGGTGGTGGAAGACATGCCCCTCATCGTGGTAAACGACGTAAGAGGCGGCGATCTCTACCAGGAAGGCCGCCGCCGCTATCAGCGATAAACCCCTGGCCAAAGACGGGACGTATTGCCATGAAGGCCTATCCCCCCAAGATGCACTATCGCCTGCATCCGGGCTATCTGGCCTGGCTGCTGCACCGCATCACCGGCCTGGGCCTGGCCCTGTATCTGTTCCTGCACATCTGGGTGATCCACAACATCGCCCGGGGCCGCGAGGCCTTCGACCAGGTCATGGCCGTGGTGCAGTCTCCCCTGTTCCACCTCCTGGAGGTGGCGCTGTTGGGCGCGGTGGTGTTCCACGGCCTCAACGGCATCCGCGTGGTGCTGATCGACTACGGCCGCGCCGGGGTCAAGGGCCCGCACGTGGCCTGGGTGTGGGGCACCATCGCGGTGTCGGCCGCGCTCACGGTGTTGGGCGGCATCCCCATGCTGCGCCTGGCCTTCCACTAGCCAGGCACGGGGAGAGCGGACCGGTTTCAGGGGTCGGAGGGCAACAGGAGCCGGGAGCCGACCCCTGGCTCGCAGACAGGCAACAGCGGGGGCGCAACTAGAACATCGCCCCGAGGAGAGACGAACCATGCGCTTCATGGGATCGGGACGCAGCGGCACCTTCGAGTGGCTCTTCCAGCGGGTCAGCGGGGTGGCGCTGGCGGTCATCCTGTTGGTGCACTTCATCTTGTTGCACTACCTGGGCGGCGAGGGACCGGTGACCTACGACAAGGTGGCCGGCCGCCTGGCCAGCCCCTACTACAAGGCCTGGGAGCTGCTGTTCCTGGTGCTGGCCCTGTACCACGCCATGAACGGCATCAAGCTGGTGATCGACGACTACGTGCACCACGAGGGCTGGCGCATCGCGCTGACCGCCCTCAACTGGCTGGTGTGCTTGGGGCTGCTGTTGTTCGGGGCCATCACGGTCCTCACCTTCACCTACCAGGCCGCCTAGGAGCGAGAGGAACATGGCTATCTCGGATCGTATCACCGTACACCGGGTAGAGGCCCTGGTGGTGGGAGCCGGCGGTGCGGGTCTGCGTGCGGCCCTGGAGGCGGGGCGCAGTGTGGACACCGCGGTGATCAGCCAGGTCTTCCCCACCCGCAGCCACACGGTCAGCGCCCAGGGCGGCATCGGGGCCTCGCTGGGCAACATCGAGCACGACGACTGGCGCTTCCACATGTGGGACACGGTCAAGGGCTCGGACTGGCTGGGCGACCAGGACGCCATCGAGTACATGTGCCGCGAGGCCCCCAGCGTGGTGATCGAGCTGGAGCACATGGGGCTTCCCTTCTCGCGCATCGAGGACGGGCGCATCTACCAGCGGGCCTTCGGCGGGCACACCAGCAACTACGGCAAGGGCGAGGTACACCGCAGCTGCGCCGCGGCCGACCGCACCGGCCATGCCATGCTGCACACCCTGTTCGAGGAGTGCCTGCGTCACCAGGTGCGCTTCTACAACGAGTTCTACGTCCTGGAGCTGATCTANCACGAGGGCGTGGTCAAGGGGGTGCTGGCCTGGGACATGGTCAAGGGCGGATTCCATCTCTTCCACGCCAAGGCCACGCTGTTCGCCACCGGCGGTTACGCCCGGGTCTACCGCACCACCAGCAACGCCCACATCTGCACCGGCGACGGCCTGGCCNTGGCCATGCGTGCGGGCCTGCCCGGAGAGGACCTGGAGTTCGTGCAGTTCCACCCCACCGGCATCTACGGCGCCGGCAACCTGATCACCGAGGGCGTGCGCGGCGAGGGCGGCTATCTGATCAACCGCTACGGCGACCGCTTCATGGAGGTGTGCGCCCCCCAGGAGAAGGACCTGGCCTGCCGCGACGTGGTGAGCCGGGGCATGGCCGAGGAGCTGCGCGGCGGCCGGGGCTGCGGCCCCAACCAGGACTACCTGTTGCTCAAGATCGACCACATCGGCGCGGACAAGATCATGGAGCGCCTGCCGGGCATCTGGGAGCTGGCCATGGTCTTCGCCGGGGTGGACTGCACCAAGGAGCCCATCCCGGTGGTGCCCACCGCCCACTACTCCATGGGCGGCATCCCCACCAACTACCGGGCCGAGGTGGTGGTGCCCGGCCCCGACGGACCCGAGACCGTGGTGCCCGGCTTCTACGCCGCGGGCGAGGCGGCCTGCGCCAGCGTGCACGGCGCCAACCGCCTGGGCACCAACTCCCTGCTGGACCTGATGGTCTTCGGCCGCGAGGGCGGCAAGCAGATGGCCGAATATGCCCGCAGCCTCACCTCCTGGCCCGACCTGCCCGACGACGCCGGCGCCAAAGGCGTGGCCGAGGTCAAACGCCTGCTGGAGAGCGACGGCCCCGAGAAACTGGGCGCCATCATGGAGGAGATGCGCGCGGACATGGAGCGCCACTGCGGCGTGTTCCGTACCGCGCAAGACCTGGAGGAGCTGAACCACAAACTGGCCTCCTACCGCCGGCGCTACGCCCAGATCGGCCTGGCCGACCGCAGCGCCACCTTCAACCTGGACCTGATCGAGGCCCTGGAGCTGGGACACATGCTGGACATCTGCCAGGGCATCGCCCAGGCCGCCCTGGCCCGCACCGAGAGCCGCGGCGCCCACTACCGCGACGACTTCCCCGAGCGCGACGACCAGAACTGGCACAAGCACACCCTCTGCTACCTGGAGGAGGAGGGCCAGGTGCGCCTGGACTACAAGCCGGTGCGTATGAAACCGCTGACCGTGGAGACCATCGAGCTGGCCGAGCGCAAATACTAGGGCCCCGGCCAGGGCGAGAGGCAGAGAAATGGAGCAAGTGACCTTCACCATCCTGCGCTACGACCCCGAAAGGGACCCCAAGCCCTACTACCGCGACTACCAGGTGCGCATCACCAAGCCGGGCATGATGGTCCTGGACGGCCTCAACCAGATCCGCTGGGAACAGGACGGCACCCTGGCCTACCGCCGCTCCTGCCGCGAGGGGGTCTGCGGCTCCGACGGCCTGAACATAAACGGGGTCAACATGCTGTCCTGCATCACCCACATCGAGGACGTGGTCAAGAAGGGCCGCCTGGTGATCCAGCCCCTGCCCGGCCTGCCCCTCATCAAGGACCTGGTGGTGGACCTGACCGACTTCCTGGACAAATACTTCCTGGTCAAGCCCTACCTCATCACCCGCACCCCGCCCCCGGCCCGCGAACGCCTGCAGACCCCGGAGGAGCGCAAGAAACTGGACGGCCTGTACGAATGCATCCTCTGCGCCTGCTGCTCCAGCTCCTGCCCCTCCTACTGGGCCGACCCCGACTACCTGGGCCCCAGCGCCCTGCTCAACGTCTGGCGCTTCATCTCCGACAGCCGCGACGAGGGCGCCGAGGAACGCCTGGGCCTGCTGGAGAACCGCCACGGCCCCTGGCGCTGCCACACCATCCTCAACTGCATCGAGGCCTGCCCCAAGGGGCTCAACCCCACCCGCGCCATCGCCGGCATCAAGCGGGCCCTGGTGGAGCGCAAGTTCTAGAGACCATCTCCCCATCCCCAAACCATCCGGGCGGCCCTGTAAACAGGGTCGCCTTTTTCTCGCCCCCGTCCTGCCTGGAGTACATATCTCCCGCAGATTGAAGGCAAAATGCTCGCACGGCCTTGACCTTTTGGTGCATAAGGGGCACAATACAGCCCAGGCTCTATCCCAACCCCTTGATTTCATCGCTNAAAATCTACGTGGGGGGGGGAGTGGGACAGCATCCCGCCGGGAGATGGAGGGCCGGCAGGTCGGGGAATAGATTCTGCCAATATCCGGCCCGCGGGCAGCCAACCGAAAGCCGAAGACAGGGGG
>MTPE01000246.1 GCA_002011835.1 Desulfarculaceae bacterium JdFR-95
GTTCATTTCTTTATAAGAAAAGTTCAAGCTCGTTCGGAAAAAGTCCAATAATTTTGTGCCATTTTGGTTGTCGCGTTAGGCCAAGATCAGGCCCCTGGAGCCCCCGGAGGTGGTGGTTGTTGGTGGCCGGCGAGTATGGGCTGAGCGGTGGAGAGAGGGAGGCCGTTGCCACCTGGCGTTGCCACCTGGGGGCGGGCCGCCAGGTCCCTGTGGGCTGCGGCGGGAAGTACCGTTCCCTGCAAAGACCAACCCGGCAAGGGGTCAGTTTCTGCTGTCCCCGAGGCCGGCTATCGGGCTGGTTCTTGATCGAGCCTCGACAAAACGAGCCGCCGGAGCGGAAGACTCCCCTCTCCGGCGGCCCTTGAGTCTGCCTCTCGAATCCCAGCCGGCCTTTGGGCGGTGTGTGCATCTTGTTGGCCGAGGTCTCGCTTCACCTCCTCCGCCCGGTCCTACTCTGAGGGCGAGGGCAAGGCCCGCAACTCTCCCTGCGCGAAGTCTTCTTCCTGCTCGCCCGTAGCCTTTTGCTCTCGGTGGGCGCGTCCTTCCAGGACTCCCACCAGGTCCACCACCACCTGTTTCAAGAGCACGGCCTGCTCTCCCAGTTGCTCGGCTGCCTCGGCGCTGTTGCCGGCCTCGGCCGCCGTACGCTGGGTGACTTGGTCCATCTGGCTGATGGCCTGAGANATNTGGTTCAGACCCGTGCGCTGCTCGCTGGAGGCCTCGGCGATCTCNCGCACCAGGGCCGCGCCCTTGGCCGAGGCGTCGGCCATCTCCGAGAACTCCTCTTGCGTACGTCCGGCCAGCTCTACCCCCGCCTTGACCTTGGCCATCACGTCCTGGATCAGCCCCTGGGTCTCCTTGGCCGCCTCGGCTGCGCGCATGGCCAGGTTGCGCACCTCGTCGGCCACCACGGCGAAGCCGGCCCCGGCCTCACCCGCACGGGCCGCCTCCACCGCGGCGTTCAAGGCCAAGAGATTGGTCTGGAAGGCGATCTCGTCAATGGCCTTGATGATCTTGCTGATGCCCTCACTGGCGGTGGAGATCTCGCCCATGGCGGTGCCCATCTGCTCCATGGACTGGCCGGACTTCTCCACCAGGCGCTGGGTCTCCTCCATGATCTGGCGGGCCTGGGCCGCGTTGTCGGCGTTCTGGTTGGTCATGGAGGCGATCTCTTCCAGGCTGGCCGAGGTCTCTTCCAGGCTGGCGGCCTGCTGGCTGGCGCCTTCGGCCAGCTTCTGGGAGAGGGTACGGCTGCTCTGGGAGAAGGTCTCCACCTGCTCCACGGTGCGTCCCAGGGAATCCACCGCCTGGCGCAGGGGCCGGAAGGTGCTCCGCAGCAGATAGATGCCGAACACCAGGATCAAGACGGCCGAGGCCAGGGTGACACCCAGGTTGAGGAAGTTGCTCACCCGGGCGATGGAGGCCACCTGTTCGTCCACCATCTCCTTGAGCGACCGTGCCCTGATCATGAGGTCCTTGGCCGCCTGGTCCAGGCTGGCCAGGAGCTTACGGTTCTTCCGCCACAGCTTGTAGAGTTTCTCTTCCGCCTTGATGAGCTTGCCGCCCAGGGCCACGATCTCCTTCCAGGCCTGGACCAGCTCCTCCTCCTTGATGGTGGGGACCAGGTTGTCGGCGTTGGCCTGGTAGAGAGCGATGGCCTTGGACAGGAGCTTGCGCTCCTTGAGGTAGTATTTCTCGTCCTGAGAGATGAACAGGGCCTGGATGAGGTTCTGCAGATGGTAGATCTGGGCCACGTAATCCTTGATCTCAGCCTTGAAGCTGAGATAGTTGCTCGCCAGAGGCTCACCGGTCTCGATCATGGCCTGAGACTCCATCTCGGTGAGCACGGCGATGATCTGATTGCGGGTGATCTCGCTGAGGCGGCGGGACATCTTGTCCTGGGCCTTGCGCAGGGCCAACACCTCCCTCAGGTTCTGCTTGACCGTATCGAAGATGTTGGCATAGGCACGCACGCGCTGGGCCAGGTCTTGCAGACGGGCAGCGGTCTTCTCGTCAGAGACCTGATTCCGCACCTGGTCCAGGTGCTTGCGGGTCTGGGCCAGCAGTTCCGCCACCTGCCGGGTGAGGGCTTTATCCCCGGTGCGCAAGAAGTCCCGCTCGGCCACCCGCGAGCGGTGCAGGTGCTCCAAGGCCACCATCACCCCCATCTGGGTGTCATTGGCCAAGCGCACCCGGCTCTGGAAATAGAAGCCGCCCACCGCCACCAGGGCAGTGGCCGCAATGGCCAGCACCAATAAGACTATCACCTTGAGACGCAGACTCATGACTCACACCTCTTCCCGCCGGGGGCGGGTTCGGGGCGCCTCAACCACGGTTTCTCCCCCCTGTTCCATCGCGCCACAGTAGTCTACCTCTCTCCCTGCCGGACGAGCCTGGCTACGTCCGGCAGGGAGAGAGGGGCTCCTTACTGGTAATACCCGCAGCCGAAATACACGTTGGTGCCGGGAACGCGCTGGATGTAACTCCTCTTCAGCGAGGGCGTCTTCTCCCCGGGCTTGGGCCACCAGTATTCCACCCAGCCGTGACCAGGATTCTTGGCCACCTTGGAGAACTCGGCGAAGAGCATCTTGCCCTTCTTGTCCTTGACCACGGCCAAGGGCTTGCCCACCAGCTTGGGCTTGTAGGGATGCGCCACCAGGGTGATCTTGTCGATGTCACCGGCGAAGATATAGAACTCACCCTTGATGAAGGGCCCCTTGGGGTCGGCGATGGCCTTCAGGGTGGCCTCCAGCCCCTTCTCCTTGGCCATGGCCACGGCCTTCTCCACCAGGGCCTTGGCCTCCTGCGCCTTGTCGGCCAGGGCCGCCGGTGCCAGGGCCAGGCACAAGATCACGGCCACGCACAAGACAACCGCTTTTCTCATCACTCACCTCCTGGCAATCTGGTTCACACCCTCACCAAGTTGGGTTTCCACGGCGAAAGGCACGCCTCATTCCCCCACGTGCTTCGCCTTGTTGATCCCGGTCACCGTCGGGGGAAAACCTTACGGTTTGGCCGCCAGGATTGCGGCTGTCGTCTGTTTGTACCCGACCCAAGGTGATGCCGTAGGACCTGGGCGCGCACGTTCCCCACCTTCACGGGTCCTGGTGGCATCCAGGCGGCCGTCCTCCTTACAGTCTTGGGGACAGGTTCACGCCAGGCCCCTGCCGGCCCGGGCAGGCCGCGACCGGCAGGAACGATCTTCCTTACTGGTAGTAGCCGCAACCGAAGAACACGTTGCTGCCCGGAACGCGCTGGATATAACTCCTCTTCAGCGAAGGCTTATTCTCCCCGGGCTTGGGCCACCAGTACTCCACCCAGCCGTAGCCGGGGTCCTTGGCCACCCGGGTGAACTCCACGAAGAACATCTTGCCCTTCTTGTCCTTGATCACGGCCAGGGGCTTGCCCACCAACTTGGGCTTGATGGGATGCGCCACCAGGGTGACCTTGTCGATGTCCCCCGCAAAGACATAGAACTCCCCCTGTACGAAAGGCCCTTTGGGGTCGGCGATGGCCTTCAGAGTGGCGGGCAGCCCCTTGTCTTTGGCCATGGCCACCGCCTTCTCCACCAGGGCCTTGGCCTGCTGTGCCTTGTCGGCCAGGGCCACCGGAACCAAGGCCAGGCACAAGATCAGAGTCAGAACCAAAACCACCGCTTTTTTCATTTCTCACCTCCTCGCAAACTGTTGCATACCCTCTCTCTTTTTGCGCCAGGTTGACTACCCGGATATGCCATAACCCGTATCCAACCACCGCGTGATACTATTCTTGCCGGCAGCCATGGCCGCGTCCAATTAAGCCGAGGAACGTTATTTTCGAATGTATAATAGCACACCACTGTCGCGCTTGAAAACCACCTGACAAAATATTTCGGGAACAGACACTGCCGGCAAAAAACCGTTCCCTTACAGTTTTCTTCATGCTCACAATTAGCCCCACCGATACACCCCCAATCCTTGGGGTCTTGAGGGCCGACAAGGCGGCGAAGAAATTGCAAATTCGAAACTTAACCCAAGGAGAACGCACCTCCCGCACTCCCGCATCAGTGCTGTTTGTTCAGCCAGACTTATCACCGCCAGACTTATCACCCAGGCACCGACACCTTCTCACCTCGCTCAGGGCCCCCAAAATGCGCCTTTTATCACAAACTGCCCCCCTCTTTTTCTCCTGACACCTTGAGATTATCCGCTGAGTTTCTATGGTTATGTCTGCTAAGATTAACGAAGATTTTAACTTTTGCCGTGACAAAATGTCTGGCAATAATAAATATACCTTCACGGAAGAAAAGGCAAAGCTGCAGGAGTATATTGATAATTATAGATGACGTGTAGTGAGATGATACGCAGAGGGTCAGTAGATGAACACCAGACGCTTACGCAGCGAGAAAGCCGCTATCATGGGACGTAAGCCGCAGCGACCTGCCCGAAAGGTGTGAACCTCTCGGAAAAATCCGATCAACTTTTAAGGATTAATGTACCAAATAAATTCTAATTTCTGTACTCTTTTGGCAGATCAACGTCTACAACGCTCCTGGGCAGAGCTCCCCGATTCCCCTACGGCCTGAACCCTGGCTCACCGTGCCTTTGTTCAGGTCAAGCACCCCAGACCCCGGCGCAATAACTCCACCACCCGGGCTGCGCGCTCCTCGGCCCGCGCCCGCGGCACCCCGTGCACTCCCAGGCCCAGGTCCATGTGTTCCACCGCCCGCGCCACCAGAAAGCGCTCCAGCACCGCCTCCACCACGAAGGCGGCCACCTCCAGGTCCAGCTCCGGGTCCAGGTGTCCGTCGGCCACACCCTCGCGCAGGATGTCCAGGATATAGTCACGGCCGAAGTTGAGCACCGTACCCAACAGCTCTGCCCGGAAGGGGATGTCGCCCTCGAACATGATGCGCAGGTACAGCTCGAACAGCCGTGGGTCGCGCTCGATCAGCTCCAGGCCGGCCACCAGACTCTGGTGCAGGCGCGCGAAGGGGTCTTGCCCTTGGGTGGCCTGGCGCACGCCTCGCAGGTGGTGGATCACCCGCTCCACCGCGAAGTGGAACACGGTGCGAAAGAGGCCGGCCTTGTCCCGGAAGTATTGGAATATGCTGCCCTTGGCTATCCCCAGCCGCCGCACCAGGGTGTTGAGGGAGGCCCGAGCATATCCCTGGCGGGCAAACTCGCTCAGGGCCTCGTCCAGCACCCGCTGCTGCTTGTGGGGGGGCAGGTTCTGGAAGGTGCGGGAGACGCTCACACGGTCGGCTCCTGGGTGGCTCATCCGGCAAATGGCGGGGTGGTTGTAAAACCATCCCGCGCCGGCCCGGTCAAGGCCACAAGCCCTTCGCGTGCGGCCACAGGCGCCTTGCGCTGGCCGGCCCGGGATGAACAAGATCGTGCGTTCGTCTTTGCCAGGAAAATGATATGAAAAGGGACACTACACGGATTCACGGCCTCGATATTCTGGTTGTAGTCCCAGGGGGGACCATATCATTTTCCTCGCAAAGACGAACAAATATCATCCAAATCTCCTGTGCCGACGGCCGGGGCCGCAATTCCAAGCCGCCTCTCCCCCCGCCATTTGCCGGTTGAGCCTCCTGGGAGGAAAAACGAGGGGCGAAAGCGCTCACACCTCCGCTCGTGTCCGGCCTGGCGTGCCTCTGGGCCGGGCCGTCTCTCACCCCGGTGTCCCGCCCGGCCACCGGCCTCTGGACTTGGCCCGGCCGCACCAGGAGGTCAGCCCTCGACCCCGGAGGCTTCAGTATCCTGTAGGCTGCGGGCGGCCAGCAGGTTGTCCAGCACCGCGTTGACAAAGGCGGGCGACTCCTCGCCCCCGAAGCGCTTGGCCAGCTCCACGGCCTCGTTTATGGCCACCTTGGGCGGCACCTCGCCCTGGCTGTAGAGCATCTCGAAGGCGGCCAGGCGCAGGATGTTGCGGTCCACCTGGGCCATGCGGCTCAGCTTCCAGCGCCGGCTCACCTGGGCCAGGAGGCGGTCTATCTCCTCGCGGTGGCTGGCGATGCCCTCCACCAGGCGGCGGGCGTAGTCCATGGCCTCAGGCGGGGCCTCGAAGTGGGCCGAAAACAGCTCCAGGGCCTCCTCTGGGCTGGAGGGGCCGTGCTCCATCTGGTAGAGCACCTGCAGCGCCATCTCCCGGCTGCGCCGCCTGCGTCCCGGCATGGACTTCCCGTGCCCCATGCGGTGCCTCAGTCTCACACTTGCCCTGGCTTGCGGGGTCGGGCGGCTAGAGCTTCCGCAGCAGGTCCACCATCTCCATGGCGGCCAGGGCGGCCTGGGCTCCTTTGTTGCCCGCCTTGGTGCCGGCCCGCTCGATGGCCTGTTCCACGGTGTCGGTGGTGAGCACGCCGAAGATNACCGGCACCCCGGTCTCCAGGGCCACCTGGGCCACGCCNTTGGACACCTCGGCCGCCACGTAGTCGAAGTGGGGGGTGGCGCCGCGGATCACCGCCCCCAGGGTGATCACGGCGTGGTAGTCGCCGCTGGCGGCCAGGCGCTTGGCCACCAGGGGGATCTCGAAGGACCCCGGCACCCACACCACGGTGATGTCCCCCGGTTTGGCGCCGTGGCGCACCAGGGCGTCCAGGGCCCCTTCCAGAAGCTTGCCGCTGATGAAGTCGTTGAAGCGCCCCACCACGCAGGCGAAGCGCATGCCCTCGGCTTGTAGCTTACCCTCCAGGGTCCGGTATTCACTGTCCGCCATGCCAGCCGCCCCTTTTCTTCTGGCTCATCCGGCAAACGCCGGGGTGGTGGTAGAATCATCCCGGGCCGGCCTTGTCAAGGCCATGGCCCGAAGGGTGGCCGCAGGCCAGCCTTGACAAGGCCGGCCCGGGATGAACAAGATCGGGCACTCGTCTTTGCGCGGAAGATGATATGGCCTTCCGCTTGGACTACAGCCGACGATACCGAGGCCATGAATCCGTGTGGTATCCCTTTGCCATATCATCTTCCGCGCAAAGACGACGAAATATCATCCTGTACCGACCCGCCCGGGCCGCGATCCCAAGCTGCTTGTCACCACGGCGTTCCCCGGATGAGCC
>MTPE01000104.1 GCA_002011835.1 Desulfarculaceae bacterium JdFR-95
TCTTCACCATCTCACACCCTGGTGCTGCTNTGGCGCGGCATGTACGCCTGGGCCCTGCGGCAGCAGCTCTTCTCCACCCGGGTGATTCTGGTGGGCAGCGGCTCCATGGCCGACTCCATCCTGGAGGAGCTGGTCAGCCGCTCGGACAACGTCTACAACGTGGTCTGCCTGGTCAGCCCCATCGACCCCGACGATCCCCAACACCCCTGCCGCACCCATCCCGTGGACCTGATGGAGGCCTGGGCGCGGCTGCTCAAGACCGAGGTGCGCTACGACACCGACAACCTGGAGGGGCTGGTGCGCTACTACCAGGCCGACCTGGTGGTGGTGGCCATGGACGAGCGGCGGGGATGCATGCCTCTCAAGGAACTGCTGCGCTGCCGCATGCTGGGAGTGCCGGTGATGCAGGGCGAGGACTTCTTCGAGGCCATCGCCGGGCGCATCCTGGCCGAGCACATCAAGACCAGCTGGCTCATCTTCTCCCCCGGCTTCCACACCAGCCCCCTGCGCCGCTTCACCAAGCGAGCCTTCGACATCTTCTTCAGCCTCCTGGGCCTGATCCTCTCCTCCCCCCTGGCCCTGCTCACCGCCCTGGCCATCCGCCTGGAGGGTCCCGGTCCCATCCTCTACCGCCAGGAGCGGGTGGGCCAGTACGGGCGGGTGTTCACCATCTACAAGTTCCGCTCCATGGTGCCCAACGCCGAGGAGAACACCGGCCCGGTCTGGGCGCGGGAGGATGACGAGCGCGTGACCCGGGTGGGGCGGGTGATCCGCCGCCTGCGCCTGGACGAGATCCCTCAGCTCTGGAACGTGCTCAGGGGCGACATGAGCTTCGTGGGTCCGCGGCCGGAACGGCCCCATTTCGTGGAGCGCCTGCAGGCCCGCCTGCCCTACTACGCCGAGCGCCACAACGTCAAGCCCGGCGTGACCGGCTGGGCCCAGACCTGCTATCCCTACGGCGCCTCCGAGGCCGCGGCCCTGGAGAAGCTCAACTACGACCTCTACTACATCAAGCATTCCAGCCTGAGTCTGGACCTGCTCATCCTGGTACAGACCATACGCCTGCTCTTGTTCGGGGGGGGAGGCCGCTGATGGAGGCGCGGGAAGCACGCGGCAGCGTGTCCCGCGGGGAGCTGGCCGCATGGCTGGTGGTGGGAGCGGCCCTGGTGTGGGCCTACGCCGGCCACATGACGGCCATGGTCCACAACTGGTGGATCGACCCCAACTACTCCCACGGCTTCCTGGTGCCCTTGGTGAGCGCCTTNCTGATCTGGCGCCAGCGCGAGCGCCTGCGGGATCTGGCCGGTGAGCCNAACCCCTGGGGCCTGGTGGTGATCGCAGTGGGCCTGGTGGTGCTGGTGGTGGGGCTGGTGGGGCATGAGTTCTTNCTGCGCCGGGTGAGNCTGNTNCCGGTGTTGTGGGGCCTGGCCCTGACCGCCTGGGGCTGGCCGGTGGCGCGGGCCCTGGTGGTGCCCCTGGGCTACCTGGTGCTCATGGTCCCCCTGCCCTACGTACTCTACGATTCGGTGGCCTTCCCCTTGCGCCTGGTGGCGGCCTCCCTGGCGGGGGGGATACTTCATGCCTTGGGGGTGCCGGTGTTGGTGGAGGGCAACGTGATCCACCTGCCCCGGGTGGTGCTCAACGTGGTGGACGCCTGCTCCGGCATCCGCAGCCTGATCTCGCTGTTGGCGGTGGCGGTGTTGATGGCCCACCTCATGCTGAGGGGCCGGCTGCGCAAGCTGGTCCTGTTGCTCCTGGTACTGCCGGTGGCGGTGGTGGTGAACGCCCTGCGGGTGGTGCTCACCGGGCTGATGGTGCAGCGTTGGGGTGTGTCCGTGGCCGAGGGCATGACCCATGAGGTGGTGGGCTGGGCGGTGTTCATGGTGGCCTTTGTCGTACTGGCCGGGCTCACCTGGCTCCTGCGTCGTCTGCCCCCCCGGAGGGAGCGGCCATGAACACCGCGGCACGGCGCACCTGCTACCTGTTGGTGGCGGCGGGGCTGGTGGTGCTGGCCTCCCTGGCCGCATACCTGGGCCAGAGAGTGAGCCCCCAAGCCCTGCGCGCCCCCCTGGGGGANCTGCCCACGGTNTTGGGCCCCTGGCGGGCGGTGGGGCTGGAGGGGCGTCTGGACCGCCGCACCCTGGACCTGCTCAAGCCCACCAGCTATCTCTTGCGTACCTACCGCGGCCCTCGGGGCTGGTTCTGCACCCTGTTCGTGGCCTACTTCGCCCTGCAGAAGGAAGGACAGATCATCCACAGCCCCCGCAACTGCCTGCCCGGAGCGGGCTGGGAGATCCAGAGCCGGCGTCTGGTGAAGGTGCCGGGCGGCCCCTGGCGGGTGAACCACCTGGTGCTGGCCAACGGCCTGGACCGCCTCAGCGTGGTGTATTGGTACCAGGGACGGGGGCGCGTGGAGCCGGACGAGTACCGTGACCGCCTGCGCCTGATCTTGGACAGCGTGTTCCTGGGGCGCACCGACGGCACCCTGGTGCGCCTCACCACCACGATGCCCCGCCGAGGCGGAGAGGGCATACTGCCCGCCCAACTACGTATGGCCGCAGCCCTGATCCCGGCCATGGCCCGCATCCTGCCGCCGGCGGGGCGCATCCAAGGCAAGCGGGAGTAGCCGACGGTGGCCTTCTTCCTCACCTTGCTCTACGTGGCCTTCATCTTCCTGCGGCCCCAGGAATGGATCGAGGACATCAAAGGCTGGCCCATCCTGGACGTGATGGCCGTAGCCAGCATCTCCTGGGCCTTCCTGGAGGGGGAGTTCTCGGCCGACAAGTGGCGCCGTTCGCCGATCAACCGCATGGTGTTGGGGTTGTGGGGGGCGCTGGTGCTCTCGCACCTGGCGCATCTGTCCTTTTGGGGCATGCGCCTGGCCATCCAGGAGTTTGCCAAGGTGGCCATCGTCTATTTCCTGATCATCTTCACCGTGCACACCTTTCCCCGCCTGAAGGCCTTCACCTGGACCCTGGTGGCCATGGCCACCTTCCTGGCCCTGCAGTCCGTCCTGCAATATTACGGCGAGGGCATCGTGGGGGTGGACGTGCTGCGGCGCACCGAGACCATCATCCAGACCCGCGGTATCGGCATATTCCAGGACCCCAACGACCTGGCCCTGAACATCGTGTGTTTCGTGCCCTTCGTGCTGCCCAGCTTCCACAAATACTTTCTCTCCCGCACCTGGTTCACGGGCATGTTGTTTCTGATCCCCATGGTCACGGGCATCGTGTTCACCCGCTCGCGGGGGGGCATCCTGGGGCTGGCGGGGGTGTTGTGGTTCTACTTCTACAAGCGGGTGGGGCCGCTTCTGTCCATCGGCGCCNTGGCCATCCTGTTGTCCATCGTCATGGCCCTGCCCCGNATGGAGTCGGTCTCGCCCACCCAGGGCACTGCCCGCACCCGCATGGAGCACTGGGCCTACGGCTTCGACCTGTTCAAGGGCAATCCTCTGTTCGGGGTGGGCATGGGCATGTTCACGGAGAACTATTCCCACACCGCGCACAACTCCTTCATCCTGGTGTTGGCCGAGGCCGGTTTCGTGGGGGCCTTCTTCTGGGTGGCCTTGTTCCTGGCCGGGTTCCGGGAGCTGTTCCTCCTGGGACGCCTGCCCCAGGCCCCACCCTGGCTGGAGCCCCTGCTCAACAGCCTCACCGGGGCCCTGGTGGGTTGGCAGATCTGCGGTTTCTTCCTGAGCCAGACCTACAAGTTCACCAGCTTCATCCTACTGGCCCTGGTGGTGGCCACCATGAACGTGTTGTCGCGGGAGGGCTACGTAGTGGAGCATCCCTGGGGCATGCGCATGATGATATGGTCCTTCCTGGGCACGGTGGGGGCGATCATCTTCATGCACCTGGCCCTGATGATACTGTGGCGCATGGCGGTGGGGGGCTGAGGGTGACCCACGCCCTGGACAAGTGGCTGCTTCCCTACCTGGCCCAATCCTTACGGCCGCGGCCCCGGCCGCGGGAAGGAATGGTCCTGTGCGTGGCCATAGCCAACCACTTCGAGCCCTTCGCCGGGGGCGCGGACCAGGAGCTGGCCGAGTTGCGCTTGAACGCCTGGGAGGAGGGTCTGGCCCGTCTGGCCGAGGAGGTGGCCGACCACCGCGGCCAGCCCCTGGTACACACCCTGTTCTACCCCCTGGAGGACTATCGGCCTTGGGTTCTGGACCGCCTGGCCCGGCTGCAGGAGCGCGGCCTGGCCGAGGTGGAGGTACACCTGCACCATCAGGGCGAGTCCTCGGCCGAGCTGGAGGACCGGCTGACCTCCTACGTGGAGACCCTGCACCGCCGCCACGGCCTGTTGCGGCGCGACCCCGCCACGGGGCGGCTGGCCTACGGCTTCGTGCACGGCAACTGGGCGCTGGACAACGCCCTGCCCGACGGACGCTGGTGCGGAGTGAACGACGAGATAAGCATCCTGGCCCGCACCGGCTGCTACGCCGACTTCACCTATCCCGCCGCACCCAGCCCGGCCCAGGTGCGCACCATCAACGCCATCTACTACGTGAAGGACGACCCCGCCCGTCCCCGCAGCCACGAGTTCGGCCGGCCCGCGCGGGTGGGTTCGCCGCCCTGGGGAGACCTGCTCCTGGTGCAGGGGGTGTTGGCCCTCAACTGGCGCTGGCGCAAGTGGGGGCTGTTGCCCCGCCTGGAGGACTCCGACCTGGGTGCCCACCGACCCTTACGGGAAGACCGCCTCCCCCTGTGGCTGCGCTATGCCCCCGCGGTGGAGGGAGCCGAGGGAGTGCGCTTCCTCAAGCTGCACTGCCACGGTGCCCTGCGCCGACACCACCCTGCCCTGCTGGGAGAGACGGCCCGACGTTTCTGGCATAGGCTGGTGGAGGGCGGACTCGGTGCGATGCGCCTGCGAATATACTTCATGAGCTGCTGGGAGATGGTACACACTATACACGCCCTGGAGCGAGGTGAGGAGATCGGGTGATGAGCGCGCGCATGGCGAGCTGGTGCTTGNTGGCCTGCCTGATGTTGTGGTGCCCGGCTGGAGAAGCGNTGGTCTGGGCGGAGGCGCGAAAAGACACCACCCCGGCTCCACAGGCGGTCACCAAGGCCAAGGCCCGACATCCCCGGCTGTGGTTGCAGGCGGCCGACCTGGCCCGGCTGGAGGAGCTGGCCCGCCTGCAGTCCCCCGCCTGGCGGCGGCTGATCACCTGGGCCCAGGAGCACGTGACCCAAGCCCCTCTTCCCCGCTATGGGCCGGGGCTGGCCTTGGCCGCACGCGTGCTGGCCCGCAGCCAGCCCACCCTAGCCCGCCGGATAGCCCGCGCCGCCGTGACCTGCGCCCTGACCGGAGCCGTCTTCGGTCGGGTGACGGCCACGGGTCTCCGCTGGATACGCGATCCCCACCGCCGGGGCTCGCCCCAGGATCTCCAGGTCCGAGGCTACGATCTGGTGGCGCCCTCCACCGGAGGTCGGACCTGGCGCGTGGCCCGCTACAGCCCCACCCGCATCTACCTGGACCCCGAGGGTCCGCCCCTGGGGGAAGGTCTGAAGGAGGGTGACACCTATGTCCTGCTCCAGAGCAGGCTGCCCGCCGCCACCGAGACCGTGACCCAGGTGGCGCTCACCCTGGACTGGGCCTGGGAACACTTCACCCCCGTCCAGCGCAAGGGAGTGGCGGCCTGGCTGGTGGGCCAGGCCCGCGCCCTGCAAGACCAGGGACGAGGCTGTTTCGACCGCACCGCCACCGCGGCCCTGGCCATGACCACCCTGGCCGCGGTGGCGGCCCAGGGCCTACACCCGGACGCACCGGCCCTGCTGCGCCAGGCCCTGCAGGAGCGCTTCCAGAAGACCATACGCCCCTGCCTGGAGAAGGCGGGCGCGGGCGGAGGCTGGTTCGAGGGCGACAACCTGGGCGCCGCGGCCGGGCTGGACCTGATCTCCTTCGCCGCAGCGGTCAAGAGCGCCACCGGCCAGGACCCCACCGCAGACCTGCCCTGGTTCCGCGACCGCCTCTCCTACCTCATCTTCAGCCTGCTGCCCCGTACCGTACGCGCTCAGGGTGGAGGCGGTTCCTATCGTCCCATCGGTCCCGGCTGGGGTGACCGAGTGCTCCCCGAAGACGAAGCAGCGGACCGGGTGCGCCAGCAGATGCTGATGCTGTTGTGGTTGCGGCCGGACGACCCGGTGGCGGGCTGGGCGCGCAACCTGTTGTGGGACCGGCGGGGGGCGGCCATGAGAGCAGGTCATCGTGCCTGGTGCGACCTGTTGTGGTTGCGGCCGGAGGAGGAGTTGTCTCCTTTGACCACCGCGCCGTTGCTACAGGTGGCACCGGCGGTGGGCCGGGCGGTGTCGCGTTCGGACTGGACCCGGTGGGGCAGTTGGCTGGCCTTCTGGTGCGGGCCGCACTACGTCCGCGCCCAGCATCTGGCCGCGGGCAGTTTCAGCCTGTTCCGCCGTGGCTGGCTGGTGCGTCCCGGCGGGGCCTATGACGGCTCCACCACGCCGCACGCCCTCAACTACGCCATCCGCACCCTGGCCTACAACACGCTGGNGATTCCCGANTCCCGCGAGTATTCCTGGTACGATTTGCGTGAGGGCCCCCAACCCAAGGGCACCTACGCCAACGACGGGGGACAGCGGGCCTGGGCCCGGTTCGACGCCCAGGGCCGCCTGCGCAAACAGGCCCCCTGGACCGCTTCCGCCTGGGAGGACGGCCCCGACTCCTGGCAGGCCAACCGCGAGATCTACGACGTGGCCCGCATCACGGGCCATGAGCAGATGCCTCGCTTCGCCTACCTGCGGGGTGAGCTGACGCGGGCCTACGACGGAAGCACCCACAAGGCGCGACGGGTGGTGCGCCACCTGTTCCACCTGCGACCCGGCGGCCCCCAGGACGCCATGGCCGCCGAGGCGGTGGTGGTGATGGACGACATCGAGGTGGCCCGGCCCGATCTGCCCGCCGCCTTCGTGCTCCACCTGCCGGCCAAGCCCGCGGTGGAGGGGCTGGAGGCGGTGGGCGACCGGCGCTGGCGCAGCAAGGAAACACGGCT
>MTPE01000459.1 GCA_002011835.1 Desulfarculaceae bacterium JdFR-95
GGGGCGGGGCCGGGGCGGCCCTTTCTTAGCCCAAAGCGCGGGCCAGGCGCCCGGCACACAGGTTGACCAGCTCGGACAGGCAGGGGTGGGCATAGGGTATGGCCGCGATGTCGTCTGGGGTGGCGTCCAGTTGCATGGCCACCGCCACCTCGTGGATGAGGAGAGAGGCCTCCGGGGCCACGATCTCCGCCCCCAGGATGCGCCTGCTCTTGCGTTCGGCCCGCATGGTCATGAAGCCCCTGGGCTCCTGGGGGTAGGTACGGGTCACGCCCAGGCCGGAGAGCTTGTAGGTGGCCTCGGCGAAGTCCAGGCCCTTCTGTTCGCACTCGGCCCGGCTCAGGCCCACGCGGGCGAACTGGGGGTCGGTGTAAACCGCCTGGGGCAGTACGCGGTCGTCGATCTCGCGCATGGCCTGGGGGTGGGTGGCGTTGTGGCCGGCGATCTCGCCCTGGAGCACGGCCAGGTTGACCACCATACGCACGCCGGTGACGTCTCCGGCCGCGAATATGTGGGGCTGGCTGGTCTGCATGAAGCGGTTGACCGCCACCGCACCGCGTTCCAGCTCCACGCCGGCCCCCTCCAGGCCCAGCCCCGCGGTATTGGGGCGGCGGCCCAGGGCCAACAGCACCGCCTGGGCCGAGACCTGGGTGGGCCGGCCCTGGTGGCGGAAGTGGACCTCACGGCAGCCGGTCTGGTCGCGCTCGATGCGCTCCAGGGCGGTGTCGGTGTAGATGCGGGCGCCTTCGGCGGCCAGGGCCTCGGCCAGGGTCTGGCCCACCTCCGGGGCCTCACTGCTGAGGAGGTGGGGGCTGCGCTGCACGATGGTGGTCTCCACCCCCATGCGCACCAGGTACTGGGCCATCTCCAGGGCCAGGGCCCCGCCGCCCAGCACCACCACCGATTCGGGCAGCTCGTCCAGTTCCAGCAGGGAACGGGAGTCCAGGTAGCCGCACTGGCGCAGGCCCTCCAGGGGCGGGACCATCTCCACCGAGCCGGTGGCCACCACGATCTTGTCCGCGGTGATGCGCCTTCCCTCCACCTCCACGGTGTGGGGGTCGGCCAAGCGGGCGCGGCCTGGGATCACCACCAGGCCCTGTTTCTGCTTGGCGGCCACGGCCTCCTCTCGCTTGCCGGCCAAAAACTCCACCACCGTGCGTTTGCGGGCCATGACCGCCGGGTGGTGTCGGCGGGCGGCGGGGCCTTGGCCCTTGAGCTGGGCGGCGTGGTGGAGCAGGGTCTTGGAGGGCATGCAGCCGGCCAGGATGCACAGCCCGCCCAGGCGGCCGGCTTCGATCATGGCCACACGGGCGCCGCTCTTGAGGGCGGTGGTGGCGGCGGTGAAGCCACCGCTGCCGCCTCCACCGATGATGAGTACGTCGTAGTCGTATGGGGGCATGGGTTCCTCCCGCGCTAGTCGTCGTCTTCGGTCAACTTGGCCCGTGCTCGGCGGCGGGCCAGCTCCTGCAGGTCAGCCACGGTCTCGCCTTCGTCCACGATCTCCGAACCCACCAGGGTCTCCAGCACGTCCTCCAGGGTGACCAGGCCCATGATCCCGCCGTACTCGTCCACCACCAGGACCAGGTGTTCCCGGCGGGTGAGGAAGGTGTCCAGCAGGGCGAGGGCATTGGCCGAGGCGGGCACGAAGCGCACCGGCTTGGCCAGGTGTTTGAGGCCAGGGTCTGGCTGTGGCACCTCTGCGGCCAGCACCTGGTCTTTGACCACGTATCCCACTACGTCCTCGGGTCCGTCCACCACCACCGGTACGCGGGTGAAGGGCCACTGGCGGGCCTCCTGACGGGCACGAGCGATGGGCATGCGGCCGTCCACGGTGAACAACACGGTGCGGGGGGTCATGATGTCGGCGGCGCGTACGTCCTCCAGGCGGATGATGTTACGGATCAGCTCGTGTTCCCGGCGCGAGATCTCCCCGCCCCGCATGCCCAGGCGGGCTGCGGCCAGGATCTCCTCCTCGCTCACCCGGGGCACCTGCTCCCGGCCGCGGGTGATCAGCCGAGTGATCATCTGGGTCAGGGCTATGAGCGGCGCGGTGGCCGCCACCATCAAGCGCAGGGGCCACACCGCCCGCCGCCACAAGGCCCGCCAATACACCGCGCCCACGGTCTTGGGGATGATCTCGGAGAAGATGAGGATGGCCAGGGTGAAGGCCAGGGTGAAGGCCCACAGGGAGCCGGCCCCCCACACCTGGGCTGCGGCCCAGCCGGCCAGGGCCGCACCGGCGGTGTTGGCCAGGGTGTTCAGGATCAGGATGGCGGCCAAGGGACGCTCCACCTGCCGCTTCAAACGCATCATGGCCTGAGCCGCGCCCTGGCCGCGGCTGCTGGCAGCCTCCAGGGTGATGAGGTGGGTGGAGTAGAGCACGGATTCCAGCAGCGAGCACAGGGCCGACACCAGGATGGAGATGGTCACGGCCAGCACCAGGGTGGTCATGTCGCCTCCTTGCCGGAGAGTGGGTCCGCTTCCTAATTGCCACTTTACCACGCCCTGTCTAGGGGGGCGCCTTGTCATACCGGCACGCATTTTTGTAACCTAATGTCAGAGNTTGCCCCTGGAGCCCAGTCTCGTGACCCTCCTGGGAAGGCAAAGGAGACCGCAGCGGTGGCTGTGGTGGGGGGTGGCGGGTGCGGCCGTGTGGCTGGGCCTGGCCTGCGTGGTGATCCTCGCTGGCGGGCGCGAACTTCCTGCCACCTCTGCCCCAGAGTCGCCGCCGTCTTCATGGGCCTGGCTACTGGGCGCACCGGGTCTGCTCATGTCCTTACGGCGCCGCGAAGAGGGCCCGGACGAAGACCACTACCGATCTCTGGTACAGAACCTACGGGTGGGTGTGTTCCGCACCACGGCCGACCTGGCCGGCCGCTACCTGGAGGCCAACCCCGCTCTGGCCCGAATGTTGGGCTATGAATCGGTGGAAGAGCTGATGCGCGTCCAGGTCGCTCACCTGTACCCCGATCCCGCCGACCGCCGTCGTCTGTTGGACCGTCTGCAAGAGGAAGGCTTCGTAGAGGCAGTGGAGGTGCCCCTACGCCGCAAGGACGGTTCCTTTTTGTGGGTGCAGATGACCATCACCGCCCAGCACGACCCCGAAGGCNGCGTACTGTGGTTGGACGGTATCGTGGAGGACATCACCCGGCGTCGTGAGGCCGAGCGCCTCCTGCAGCGCCAGCAGCGGCTCCTGGACGCCCTGCACGAGACCGCGGTGGGTCTGGTCAACCGTCTGGAGCTGTCCGACCTGCTCAACAGCATCGTGGCCCGAGCCACGGAGCTGATGTCCACACCTCACGGGTGGCTGGCCTTGGTGGACGCGGGCAGCGGCGAGCTGCGCTGCAAGGTGGGCATGGGATTGTACCGCGACTGGCTGGACTTTCGCTTCCGGCCCGGCGAGGGTGTTTCGGGCAAGGTCTGGCTTTCGGGCCAATCCCTGGTGGTGGAGGACTACGCGCGCCTGCCCCGGGCGATCAAAAGGCTGGAGACACAGGTGGCGGCGGTGGTGGGACTGCCGCTGATCACGGGCGGCGAGGTGGTGGGGGTGTTGGGCGTGGCGCGTCGGCGGGGCGAGCCGGCCTTCAGCCGCGAGGAGGTCATGGTGCTGGGCCGCCTGGCCGAGCTGGCCGCGGTGGCCCTGGACAACGCCCGTCTGTACTCTGGTCTGCAGCAGGAGCTGGCCGAGCGTCTCCGCTGGGAGAAGGCCCTACGTCAGCGCGAACAACACTACCGCACCATTTTCAACCACGCCAGCAACGCCCTCCTGGTGCTGGAGACCGACGGCACCATAGTGGACGTCAACCGAGCTGCTTGCCAGCTCTTTGGCTACCGTCGCCAAGAGTTGCTGGGGCGTCCGGCACGCAGGCTCCTGGCCCCGGAGCGCCGCAGGGACCCCTTGCGCCTGCTCCGGGAGCTGGAGCACCAGAGCGAAGCCCGCATGGAGTCGCAGGGACGGCGCAAGGACGGGACCGTCTTCCCTGCGGCCATCGCCCTCACCCGCCTGCCGGTGGGGGAGAAGGGCCAGCTGCTGGCCAGTATCCGCGACGTCACCCGGCAACACCTGGTGGAGGAGCAACGGCGCGAGCTGGAGATGGCCCGCGAGATGTTCGAGGCCGTGTTCCAGCACCACCCTCATCCCCTGCTGTTGTGCCGCCTGGAGGGCACCATATTGGCGGTCAACCGGGCCTTCGAGCGGGTGTGGGGCTATCGCGCCGAGGAGGTGGTGGGGACCTCCGCCCGCCGCCTGTACGCCAACCCCGCCTCACGCGACGAGATGTTGGCCGTGCTGGAACAACAGGGCCGGGTGGAGGAGTTCGCCACCGTAGGAGTGAAGGGAAACGGCCAGCGTGCTCCCTGCGTGCTCTCGGTAGAGAAGCTGGACGTGCGCGGCCAGCCCCACATCATCGTCACCGCCCTGGACGTGACCGAGCGGCGCCGTCTGGAGGCCCAGTTGCGCCAGTCGCAGAAGATGGAGGCCATCGGCACCCTGGCCGGCGGCATCGCCCACGACTTCAACAACATCCTCACCGCCATGGTGGGCTACACCGAGATGGCCCTGACCCACCTGCCATCAAATCATCCCGCCCGCCACGACCTGGGCCAGGTGCTCAAGGCCGGCGACCGCGCCCGCGAGCTGGTGCAGCAGATCCTGTCCTTCAGCCGTCCCAGCGAACACGAGCGCAAGCCCCTGCTCCTGGGGCCGGTGATCAAGGAGGCGCTGAAGCTGCTGCGCGCCTCCCTGCCCGCCACCATCGAGATCCAGCAGGAGCTTTCCGCCACCGAGGGCACGGTCCTGGCCGACCCCACCCAGATACACCAGTTGCTCATGAACCTCTGCGCCAACGCGGCCCATGCCATGCGCCGGCGCGGGGGGGTGCTCACCGTGCGCCTGGAGCGGGTGGAGCTGGACGCGCGCGCCGCGGCCACCTTCCCCGACCTGGAGCCGGGGGCCTACCACTGCCTGAGCGTGGCCGACACCGGGGTGGGCATGGACGAGGCCACCCTGGAGCGCATCTTCGAGCCCTTCTTCACCACCAAGGCCCCGGGCGAGGGCACCGGCATGGGGCTCAGCGTGGTGCACGGCATCGTCAAGGCCCACCAGGGCGCCATCACCGTGAGCAGCCGTCCGGGGCAGGGCACCACCTTCCGCATCTACTTCCCCCTCCTGGACGACCAGGCGCCCGCCGAACCCCTGCCCCAGGCCCGGGAACTGCCCCACGGCCAGGAACGCATCCTGGTGGTGGACGACGAGGAGCCCCTGTTGAGCCTGGTAACGCGCATGCTGGAGATGCTGGGCTACCGCGTGACCGGCCGCTCCTCCGGGGCCGAGGCCCTGGCCCGCTTCAAGATGGACCCCCACGCCTTCGACCTGGTGATCACCGACCTGATCATGCCTCGCATGACCGGCCTGGACCTGGCGCGGGAGATAAAGGCCCTGCGGCCGGAGCTGCCCATCATCCTCTGTACCGGCTTCTCCGAACAGATGAGCCGCGAGCGGGCCCGCGAACTGGGCATCGCCCGCCTGCTGCGCAAGCCCATGGTGCTGGTGGAGGTGGCCCGCACCGTGCGCGAGGTGCTGGACCAGGCCGCCGGCCGCGTCTAAAGTGGCGCGACCCCGCAAACCGGCCCGCCCTCGAGCCCCAGAGAGGCAAGCGACACCGCACGGAAGACCAGACCAACGGCCCGCCCTGCCCTTCGCTCCCGCCCACACACCACAGCGGCGCGGCCGGAAATCGGCCGCGCCGCCGCAAGACATGGCCTGCGTTGTTCTCGGGTAAACGCCCCTCTGCCCCCTATGACGCCAGCCTGGGACCCCGCGCCGCCGGGGGCCGGCGTCTCCGCTCTTTGGACGCCGCCCTGCCTCGTCCCCGGCTTGGCCTGGGGAACTTTGGCACGCGGGGATGCAGAGGCGTCCTTACAGCCCGCGCCCTCTACTCGGGCACCGCGTCCTTGCTCAACACGGCCAGCTTGACCGCACCCACCTTGCGGTACACCTCCAGGGGTGAGCGCTTCACCCCGTCCACGGTGAGCAGGTCGTCCTCGATGCTGATGCCGAACAGCTCCTGGTTCTTCTCCAGGTAGGGCAGGATGAGCTGCCAGTCGTCTTCGGTCATCTCGAAGAAGCGGCCGCCGTTGAGCTGGGCCTCCACCACCAGGTGGTGGGGGTCGCGCACGTAGATGGCCCCGCCCGAGGCCAGGGAGAACAGGTTGCTGCCGGGGTAGGGCATCTCCTGGGGCACCACCTTGCCGGTGTCGTCGAAGGTGATGCCGTTGAGCACCACGAAGCCGCCGCCGTTCAGGGGGTCGCCAGCCATGAAGGACTCGGCCAGGAAGTCCAGGCAGGTGCCGTTGATCACCACCCGGGGACGGCCCACGGCGTTGATCAGGGGCCGGCCGGCGGCGTTACCCAGGACATAGACCTGGCCGCCCTTGGCCCCGTACATGAAGGCCTGGCCCACGTCGCCGTGCACCACCAGGGTGCCGTCCTTCATGATCTGGGCCAACTGGTCCTGGGCGTTGCCGTGCACCACGATCTCCAGGCCGTCGATGCCCGAGGCCAGGTAGTCACCCGAGCTGCCGTAGATGTCGAAGCGCACCCCGTGGCTGGCCGGACCCAGGCCGCAGCCGTGGAAGCGCTGGCCCTTGAGGCCGTAGACGATGAAGCGCCGCCAGCCCAGGTGGTAGGCCTCCACCTCCAGGCGGGCGTCGTTGTGGTCGCCCTCGGGGGGGAAGTCGCGGGCGAAGACCACCAGCACCTCCTCGTCCTCCTGAGGGCCGCGCAGCTTGTCGCGGGTCTGCCAGTCGATGCGGCGGTAGCGGCCGCCGCGGCCGGCGTCGATCATGGGCACCGCGTCCAGCACCGCGTCGATGCTCTGGCGCACCAGTTGCAGCACCATCGAGCGTTTCATGTCGCCGGTGTGGTAGCGCCGGTCGTTGAGCAGGGTAAGCAGCTCCAGGGCCCAGGTGCG
>MTPE01000320.1 GCA_002011835.1 Desulfarculaceae bacterium JdFR-95
GTTGGCCCCGGTGATGAGCGCGTCGTGCATCTCCACCGGTGCGGCCTCGCACAGGTCCAGGGCCTTGCCCTGGGGCATGTCCTCCACCACGTCCACCAGGACCACGTCGGCCAGCTCGCGCTCCGCCGCGCGCTGGGCGCAGGTGGCGCCCACGTTACCGGCGCCGATCACGGTAATTTTCTGCAGCATCTTGTATTCTCCTTGCCAGCAGGTATGCTAGGTTTACGGTGGTGGCGAAAGGATACTATCGCCGCCTGTGGGCCGTCAACGGCCGGGTCTGTCACCACACCATTAACCCGAGGTAAGGAGGCGAGACGGGCATGGCTGCGGTGGTGCGGGAAACCAATCTGGAGGGACTCAAGCTGCTGGGCCGGGGCAAGGTGCGAGACATCTACGACCTGGGTGAACACCTGCTCATCGTGGCCACCGACCGCATCAGCGCCTTCGACGTGGTGCTGCCCGACCCCATCCCGGACAAGGGCCGCATCCTCACCCAGATCTCCATCTACTGGTTCCAGCAGATGGAGGACATCACCCCCAACCACCTGGTGGCCTGGAGGGTGGAGGACTTCCCCCCCGAGCTGCAGGCCCACGCCGAGCAGTTGGAGGGCCGCTCCATGCTGGTGAAGAAGTGCCGCCCCCTGGCCATCGAGGCCATCGTGCGAGGATACCTGGCCGGCAGCGGCTGGAAGGACTACCAGGCCACGGGCCAGGTCTGCGGCCACCGCCTGCCCGAGGGCCTGCGCGAGAGCGACCGCCTGCCCCAGCCCCTGTTCACCCCCAGCACCAAGGCGGCCCACGGCGAGCACGACGTGAACATCACCCTGGAGCAGGCCAAGGAGCTGGTGGGGGCCGAGCTGGCCGAGGAGGTGGCCCGCCGCTCCCTGGCCATCTATGAGCGGGCGCGCGACATGGCGGCCCAGGCGGGCATCATCATCGCCGACACCAAGTTCGAGTTCGGGCTCATGGGTGACGAGCTGATCCTGATCGACGAGCTGCTCACCCCCGACTCCAGCCGCTTCTGGCCCGCCGACGACTATGAGCCCGGCCGCTCCCAGAAGAGCTTCGACAAACAGTACATGCGCGACTGGCTGGAGAGCGTCGGTTTCGACAAGAAGCCGCCGGCGCCGTCGTTGCCGGCAGAGGTGATCGAAGGCACCCGCCGCCGCTACCGGGAGGCCCTGCGGCGCCTGACCGGCCGCGACCTGGACTAGCCCGGCCCAAGGCGGCCCGAGGTGCTTTGGTGGCGACAGGGAGGAACAAGGTGAAGGAAAAGGTACAGGAGGCCCTGGACAAGATCCGCCCGGCCCTGCAGCGCGACGGGGGGGACGTGGAGCTGATCGAGGTGACCGAAGACGGGGTGGTCAAGGTGCGCCTGCAGGGTGCTTGCGGGGGATGCCCCATGAGCCAGATGACCCTCAAGATGGGCATCGAGAAGGTGGTCAAACAGGCCATCCCCGAGGTAAAGAGCGTCGAGGCGGTCTGAGCCCTGACGAGAAACAAGGGCGCATGTCACGAGACAGCCGATCCGGCGTTGCTTCGGAGCCGGGAGTGGCAGATGGAGATCCCCGCCGCTTCGCCGAAGGCGTGGCCCGCGCCATCTGCCACCGGGCCAAGAACGACCTGCAGACCATAACCAACCTGTTGGTCCTGGCCTGCCCCTACGTGGCCTCGGCCCAAGACCTGGCCCGAGTCGTGGAGGGGCGGGTGGGGGCGCTGAGCGTCAGCTACACCTTGGTGGCGGCCCAGGGAGAGCCACCGCGCCTGGACCTCCTGGCCCAGGAGGTGGTTCACCGGATCCTGTGGTCCCTGGAACGGGAAGTACGTCTGGAGCTGGAGTTGCCCCCGGTGGCCCTGAGCCTGCGGCTTTGCTCCCCCCTGTCGCTCTGGCTGTACGAGATGGTGAGTAACGCCTGCCGCCATGCCTTGGCCCATGTCTCCACTCCTGCCTTGCGCCTCTGGGCCGAGCTGGGGGAGGAGGGATTGATCCTGGAGGTGGCTGACAATGGCCCCGGCCTGCCGGGCGGTCTGGACCCCCACCGCGATGGCGGCCTGGGCCTCCGCGTGGCGCGGGCGGTGGCGGCCAGCGACCTGCGGGGCGAGATGAGTTTCCAAGCCTTGAACCCGGGTCTGGCCGCACGCCTGGCCGTACCCGCGGAACAATTCGCCGCCCTGAACCGGCAGTCATGGCCCTGAGCTTGCGCATACTGGTGGTGGAGGACGAGGGCGCCCAGGCCCAGGCCCTGCGCCTCAGCCTGGAGCGCCTGGGGCACCAGGTGGTGGCGGTGTGCGCCGAGGGGAGTGAGGCCTGCCGCCTGCGGGCGGAGCTGCAGCCCGACCTGGTGTTGATGGACTTGGGGCTGCGGGGCATGGACGGCCTGGAGGCCGCCGCGCGCATGAACCGGGCTTCGCCCCTGCCCGTGATCATCGTCACCGCCTTGGCCGACCGCCGCTTCCTGGCCGCGGCCCGCGAGGCCGGGGTGTACGGCTACCTGCTCAAGCCGGTGGAAGAGAGCCTGCTGGGGCCGGCCATCGAGGCCGCGTGGCAGGGCTTCCAGCGGGTGCGCGACCTGGAACAGGAGGTGGCCGACCTGCGCCAGGAGATCCGCACCCGCAAGCTGGTGGGACGGGCGGTGGGCATCGTCATGGAGCGCCTGGGTATGGGCGAGAAGCAGGCCCGCCGCCACCTGGAGGCCGAGAGCCGTCGCCAGGGCCTGAGCCTGGCCCAGGTGGCCGAGAGCGTGATCGCGGCCGAGGAACGGGAGCGCCGCCAACCCCCACACCGCCCCCGCAGGCGGCGCTAGCCGCCCGTCGCCGCGGAGAGGGAAGGGCTCACCCGCCGAAAGCCGCGTGAGGTCCTGCCGCACTGCCCGAGATCCAGCCACCCTTGACAGCGGCTGGCGCCCGCGCTACAGCAAGCCACACGACCGCTTATCCGACTCACCCTCTGGTCCAAGGAGTGTCACACCATGCGCCTGGAGGAGTTTCCCCCTGCCGACCGCCAACTGGTGGAGCCCATGGGTGGCGGGCGGCTGGTCTATCGCTGCCTGGGCTGCGGCCGCACCCACGGCATCGAGCAGTTGCTCTACACCTGCCCGGACTGCGGCCAGGTGCTGTTGATCGAGGACCAGGACTTCGACCGCCTGCGCATGCGCAGCGGGGCGGACTGGCGCCGGGCCTTCGATCTGCGCCGCATGGTCAACCGCCCCTCCTGCAAGGGGGTCTTCCTCTACCACGAGCTGCTGGCCCCGGTGGTGCCTCCCGAGTGCGTGGTCTATCTGGGCGAGGGTCACACCCCCCTGGTGGAGGCCTCGCCTCCGTTGCGCGACCGCATAGGCTGCGCCTTCGCCTTCAAGAACGACGGCCAGAACCCCTCGGCCTCCTTCAAGGACCGGGGCATGGCCGTGGCCCTGTCCTACCTGCGCTACCTCATCGAACACAAGGGCGCGGGTCGGGTGCTGAGCGTCTGCGCCAGCACCGGCGACACCAGCGCCTCGGCCGCGCTCTACGGCGCCTACCTGGCCCCGGCCGTGGCCAGCGCCGTGCTCCTGCCCAAGGGCAAGGTCACCCCCCAGCAGCTCAGCCAGCCCCTGGGCGCCGGGGCCAAAGTCTTCGAGATCCCCGGCGTGTTCGACGACTGCATGAAGGTGGTGGAGTACCTGGCCGACCACTACCGCGTGGCCCTGCTCAACAGCAAGAACGCCTGGCGCATCTGCGGCCAGGAGAGCTACTCCTACGAGATCGCCCAGGACCTGGACTACGACCTGAGCGGCCAGGTGGTGGTGGTGCCCATCGGCAACGCGGGCAACATCAGCGCGGTGATGAGCGGCTTCCTCAAGCTGCACGAGTTGGGCATCATCGGCGAGCTGCCCAAGCTGATCGGGGTGCAGAGCCACCACGCCGACCCCGTGTTCCGCTACTACCGCGAGGAGGACCCCTCCCGCCGGGTGTGGCGGCCGGTGACGGTCCAGCCCTCGGTGGCCCAGGCGGCCATGATCGGCAACCCCGTGTCCATGCCCCGGGTGGTGGAGCTGGCCCGGCGCTACGACGATGCCGCCGGCGAGCGTCGCTTCTTCGTGGTCCAGGTCACCGAGCAGCAGATCATGGACCACATGATCCTGGCCAACCGCCACGGACACATCGTCTGCACCCAGGGCGGCGAGTCCCTGGCCGGCCTGGTGCGGGCCCTGGAGCTGGGCCTGGTGGGGCGCGACGAACACGCCATCCTGGACGCCACCGCCCATCACCTCAAGTTCATCGGCTTCCAGCAGATGTACTTCGAGGACAGCTTCCCCCCCGAGTTCGGGGTCAAGCCCCGGCCCGAGCTGGTCAACGCCCCGGTGGAGGCCAAGGCCCCGGGGGTGGAGGAGGTGCCCGCCCCAGGCCGTCCCCTCAGCGGCGAGGCCTTCGCCCGCTTCGTGGAGGCCACGGCCCGCTACATCGCCCAGAGCCTGGAGCTGGAGGAGCGCTAGCCTGCGGGCTCCGCCGCGGGCCGAGACTCCCCTCCCGCGGCCAGACCCCGCCCAACTACGCGACCGGCCGAGAGCAGGCCGGGGCGCGGAGGCCGCGCCCCCACCTCACCCGTGGGCTTCATCCCTGCTCCAGGAAGCGGCGGTGCCACAGGGCGGCGTTGATCAGGGCCCACAGCAGGTGGTTGTGGTTGTGGGTGCCGGCCAGGTGCTGGTCCATGAGCCGGCGTACCTCCTCCACCTGCAGGTAGTCGCGCACCAGGGGGCTGGTGGTGAGCAGCTCCTCCATCAACGGCCGGAGCTGCCGGGGGTCGCGTAGCAGGTTCTTGACCGGCAGCGAGTAGCCCTGCTTGCCCCGCCACACCACCCGCCGCGGCACCAGACCCTCGATGGCCCGGCGGAAGATGTACTTGGTGGTGAAGCCCTTGAGCTTGAACCAGCCGGGCAGGCGGGCGGTGAACTCCACGAACTCGTGGTCCAAAAAGGGCACCCGCACCTCCAGGGAGGTGCTCATGGACATCTTGTCCACCTTCATGAGCACGCTGTCGGCCATGACCAGCTTGAGGTCGGCGTAGATCTCGCGGTCCAGGCGCCGGCGGCTGTTGCAATGGGCCAGCACCGCCCGCACCGGGGCGAAGTCGTCGAAGTCCAGCTCCGCCGCCACCTCGGGCCGGAACAGGCGCTGGGCCTGGCCCGGGAGCAGGAAGTATTGCCAGCGCAGGTGCTCCCCCTCCCGCGGCAGGCACAGGCCCTGTACGAAGCGCTTGAACACGTTGACCGCGCCCTTCTTCTGGGGCCGGTCGCGCAGGCGCTCGGCCACGGCCTTGAGCACCGGCTTGAGACCGGGGACCGGCTCCAGGAAGCTGGCCGCCTTGGAGGCCTTGAAACGGTCGTAGCCGCAGAACACCTCGTCGCCGCCCTCGCCCGAGAGCACCACGGTCACCTTCTGCCGCGCCCGCCGGCAGAGCAGCATCAGCGGTATGGCCGACAGGTCGGTCATGGGCTCGTCCAGGTGGTAGACCGCGGCCTCCAGGTCCTCCAGGCTCAGCCCCGGGATCATCAGCACCTCGGAGCTGGTGCCGTAGTGGCGGGCCATGTCCTCGGCGTACTCCAGCTCGCTGAAGCTGGGGTCGGGGTAGGCGATGGAGAAACTCTTGATGTCGCTCACCCCCAGCTCGCGCATGCAGGCCACCACCGTGGTGGAGTCCAGCCCCCCGGACAAAAACACCCCCAAGGGCACGTCGGACATCAGCCGACGTTTCACCGAGGTCTTGATCAACGCGCGCAGGTCTTCCACCGCCTCCTCGGGCCGGCGGTAGGCGGGATGGAACTGAAGGTCCCAGTAGCGCTGCAGGCGCAGGCTGCCTTGGCTCAGGTCGAACACCGCGTAGTGCCCCTGGGGCAGCTTGTGCACCCCGGCGAACAGGGTGTCCGGCGCAGGCACGAACTCCCAGCCCAGGTAGCGGTACAGGGCGGACAGGTTCACTCGCCGCTCCAGTCCCGGCCAGGCCAGCATGGCCTTGATCTCGTTGGCGAAGACCAGGCGCTGACCCTGGTGGTGGTAGTACAGGGGCTTGATGCCCAGGCGGTCGCGCGCCAGCAGGATGCGGCGCCGATGCGTGTCCAGCACCGCGAAGCAGAACATGCCCGACAGGCGCCGGCACACCCCCTCGCCCCACTCCTCATAGCCGTGCAGGATCACCTCCGAGTCGGAACGAGAGCGGAACCGGTGCCCGGCCCGGATCAACTCCTGTCGCAGCTCCAGGTGGTTGTAGATCTCGCCGTTGGCCACGAGGAACACCCCGCCGTCCTCGTTGGCCATGGGCTGGCGCCCATTCTCCGACAGGTCGATGATGGCCAGCCGCGTGTGCCCCAGACTGGCCCCGCCCGCCACCACCTGGCCCCGCTGATCCGGCCCCCGGTGTACCAGACGATCGGCCATGGCCCGCACCAGGCCCTCGTCCTCCCAACTGAATCCACAAATGCCGCACATGCCCGCCTCGTGCCCTTGACCTCAGGTGAATCCCTCCACGGCTCCAGGCATGTTTCCCCCACCCCCGCCGGCATGTCAAGGGCTGGTGGGGGGAAGCCTCTGTTTAAAAGAAGGGCTCGTCCGGCAAATGGCGGGGTGGTCGTAAAACCATCCCGGGCCGGCCCTGTCAAGGCTGGCCTCCGGCCACCCTTTGGGCCATGGCCTTGACAGGGCCGGCCCGGGATGAACAAGATCGGGCGCTCGTCTTTGCGAGGAAAATGATATGAAAGGGATACATACGGATTCACGGCCTCGGTATCCCGGTTGTAGTCCAAGTGAGGAGCTATATCATTTTCCTCGCAAAGACGACAAATATCATCACCATCTCCTGTGCTGACGGCCGGGGCTGCAACCCCAGGGTGCCTGTCTCCCCGCCATTTGCCGGATGAGCCAGAAGGAAAGGGTTCCCCCCACACCCCCCTCCCAAAAGAAACCTGGCCCGCCTGTGGCTTCGGCGCCGGCCG
>MTPE01000319.1 GCA_002011835.1 Desulfarculaceae bacterium JdFR-95
CCCGGCCGGGCAGGCGGCAGGCCGCCTCCAGGGCGGCCTGGGGCTGGCGGGCGGCCAAGGTGCCCAGGATCACGCGGTCCACGCCCAGCTCCAGGGCCCGCTCCACCCCGGCCAGGTCGCGTACCCCGCCGCCCAACTGCACCGGGATGGACAGCGCAGCGCAGATATCGCGAATCACCTCGGCGTTGACCGGCCGGCCCTCCACCGCGCCGTCCAGGTCCACCACGTGCAGGCGACTGGCGCCCAGCTCCTGCCAGCGCCGGGCCATGGCCACCGGGTCGTGGCTGAACACGGTCTCGTCGTCCATGCGGCCCTGGCGCAGGCGCACACAGCGGCCGCCCTTCAGGTCCACTGCGGGTATGATCTCCATGGGTCCTATTCNTCGGCTCATTCGGCAAATGGCGGGGTGGTTGTAAAACCATCCCGGGCCGGTCCTGTCAAGGCCATAAGCCCTTTAAGGGTGGCCNGAGGCCAGCCTTGANAGGACCGGCCCGGGATGAACAAGATCGTGCGTTCGTCTTTGCCAGGAAAATGATATGAAACGGCATACTACACGGATTCACGGCCTCAATATTCCGGTTGTAGTCCAGGTGTAGAACCATATCATTTTCCTGGCAAAGACGACAAATATCATCCAAATCTCCTGTGCTGCCGGCCGGGGCCGCAATTCCAAGCCGCCTCTCCCCCCACCATTTGCCGGATGAGCCTATTCTTCGAAGTGTTCGGCCGGCGGTTTCAGCCAGGGGAAACCGGCCATGAGCCGGCGCATGCCCAGGCGGGCCAGCTCGCGCGCGGTGAGCCAGCGCAGGCCGTGCTCCACGTACTGCTCCAGGTTGAGGATGTTTTCGCTCAACGAGCGCTGGGTCTGGTCGAAGGAGTTCTTCCACACCACGCTGGCGTCGGCGACCCGCACCAGGTTGAGGTCGAAGGCCACCGAGGCGGGCCGCTGGGCGGTGTAGGGTCCGCCCACCCGCTGGCGATAGCGGTAGATGTGGCCCACCAGGACCGCGTCCACCCCCAGCTGGCGGCCGGCCGCGGCCACGGCCCGGCGCACGGACAGGCCCAGGCGCTCACGCCGCAGGCGCTGGTACACCGGGGCGGCCTGGGCGGGAGGCACCACCTGGAAGGCGGCGCGCTGGTTGAGGATCTCCATCAGGGCCTGGTCCAGGACCCGGCGGGCCTCGGGCGCGGCGGCGGTGTCGATGCCGCAGGCATAGATGGCGCCGGTCACCGGCGAGCAGGCCGTGGTGCCGCCGGGGTCGGGCCGTACGGTGCGATAGGGCAACACCGCCACCCGCCGGGGAGACCAACTCGGGGCCTGGGGCGGAGGCGGCGCCCCCCACTGGCAGGCCGCGAGCCACACCAAGGCGGCCAGGGCCGCCAACCACCAGCCTAGTCTCGCCCGCCTCATAGCACCCCCTTGGTGGAGGCCACCCCCTCCTTGCGGGGGTCCAAGGCCGTGGCCTGGTCCAGGGCCCGGCCCAGGGCCTTGAAGGCCGCCTCCAGCAGATGATGGTCGTTGTCGCCGTAGAGCAGACCCACGTGCAGGGTGAGTCCGCCGTTCAGGGCCAGGGCGCGCCAGAACTCCTCGGCCAACTGCCCGTCGAAGCCCCCCACCGCCCCCGGCCGGCGGGGGCCGGTCACCTTGAGCAGGGGCCGGTTGCTCAGGTCCACCACCACCCGGGCCAGGGACTCGTCCATGGGCACCAGGGCGGCCCCATAGCGCACCAACCCCTTGCCCTCACCCAGGCAACGGCGCAGGGCCTGCCCCAGGGCGATGCCCACGTCCTCCACCGTGTGATGCGCGTCCACGTGCAGGTCACCCCTGGCCTCCAGCTCCAGGTCGAAGCAGCCGTGGAAGGCCAAAAGGGTGAGCATGTGGTCGAAGAAGCCGATGCCAGTGGAGACCTTGGCCTCGCCCCGGCCGTCCAGCTCCAGCACCACCCACACCTGGGTCTCGTTGGTGACCCGCTCCAACTCTGCCCGGCGCCCCATGGCCTCCTCCTTGCGCTCACCCCTGGCCGCGAGGCCGGAAACGCCTTCCCCGGCCGCCCCCGCCCTACGGCACCGCTATTCCCTAGCGATGCTAGCATGTCACCGCCACCCTGTCGAGGGGCGGACCTGCGCTTGCCCCCCGGCCGCGTGCCTGCCATAATTTATGTCGGACAGCGGCGGTTGACTTTGCCCCCCGCGGCCGGTATAGTCGCCTGGCGGTGGCTCCAACCACCGCGAAAGTGGGGACGTAGCTCAGCTGGGAGAGCGGCGCGTTCGCAACGCGCAGGTCGAGGGTTCGAGTCCCTTCGTCTCCACCACCCACCTCTGTGTATCCCTGGCAAGTCGGTGCTGCGATGGCGGTAGCTTTTCGGCCGGGGCACATATGTCATTATTGACATATGTGCCCCGGCCATGCTAGGCTGGCGGCGAAACCACGAGGGGGAACACCTCCCTCCTGAAAGACGGCCTTTTCTGCCTGGGCCCATCCCCAACGCCCAGGGCAAACCGCGGCCCCAGCCAACCCTTGGCGGCATGGGCTGCCTGCCTCACAAAAAGGCCCCTGTCGGAGCCACCGTGGGGGGACCGAGGAACGGTGGCCTTCAACAGGGGCCGCTTCTGTGCGCGCGAGACCACTCAGTGGGACGAAGCCATGGCGGCGGGCCAACTCGCCTCTGCCGCGGCAGGCTCGCATCGGGTCGCGCTGGGGGCCAGGCAGCGGTCCACTTCCTCCAGGTACAGGCCGTAGGCCCAGCGTTCCAGGCGATCCCAGTGCAGGAAGAATTCAGCNGGCAGGNGCCCCTCCTGCTGCGCCCGCTCCTGCAGGCCGGCCAGGAAGCCGCGGCCGTCTACGCCTTGGCTGCAGGCCGCGGTACAGCGGCCGCACTGCAGGCACAGCCACAGCCCCGGCGCAGCCAACACCTCCTCCGCTCGGCCCATCAACACCAGGCGGGCGAAGCCCTTGGGGTCGAACACCGCGCGCTCACCCGCCACGGGGCAGGCGCCCTCGCACTGGTTGCAGGCCAGACAACGCCGGCACCAGGCACGGGCCAGCAGCGGCTCCAGCTCCGGGGACACCCCTCGCCCTCCGGGCAAGGCTATGGGACCAGGNGGGGCCGGCACCGGCTCCTCCAGCCAGCGGCGCCACAGCTCCGGGGTCAAGGCCACCTCGCGCCCCTCCAGGCAGTGCTGGGCCAAGCGCCAGCGCACACGCGGAAAACGCCGCCGCAGCCGCCGGTAGGCACGCCATGCCCCCAGGGGCACCACACCCCGGAACACCGCCTCGCGCCGCGCGTCCCGGATCAGGCTCACCGGGCTGGCGCCCATGGGGCACACCTCGGCGCAGATGCCGCACTCCAGGCAATACCAGACCTCCCGCGCGGCCACCAGCTCGTCCCACAGGCCCAAGGCGGCGGTGCGCAACAGGCGCAGCGGCGACAGCCGTCCCGTATAGCGCCCCACTGGACACTGCCCGGTGCAGGTGGTGCAGGTGTAGCAGCGGCTCAGGTCGCCACCGTACTTCCGCTGCAATCCGTGGATACGCGCCCGGTCCATCTCCATCCCTGGTGCCATGACCTCTCTCCCGGCGAGCCAAAATTGCCTAGTTTGTCCATAGAATATTATGACTAAAGCTCGCCCTCGGCGCAAGCGCACAAGCTGCCACCCGCCCCGTGGTATAATCCCGCCCCGCAAGCAGCCACAACTCAGCCACCCACAACCCGGGAGGAGTCCGTGAGCCAAGAGCAGGCGCAAGCAGCGCTGGAGCGCTATCTCGCCCAATGGTCGCCCCAGGAGGAGGCCCTACGCCGGGCCCTGGAGACCCTGGTGGAGCGAGCGCGCTCTCTTGCCGACGTGAGCATGACCCTGGTGCCCCGTCCAGGGGTGAGCCACTCCCTGCGCTTCGGCCTGGAGCCGCCCCCTCCCGGCCGCGGGCGGCCGGTGTTCCTGCTGGTGGACGTGGTGGAGGCGGCCGAGGAGCGCTTCCTGTCGGTGTGTTTCTACGCCGAGGAGGTGGACGACCCCCGCGAGCTGGGCGAGGTGATCCCCCAGGGGCTGTTGGGCGAGGACGGTTACTGCTTCGACCTGGACCGCGACGGCGCCCAGGACCCGGAGCTGGTGGACTACCTGTGCCAGCGCATCACCCTGGCCCACGCCCGGGCGCGCGGGGCAGGGACGGAATGAGGCCGGCCTTTGCCCGGCCGCGCCAGGAAGCGGGCCGGTGCGGCTGACCAAGGCGGGAGTCTCAAGGCGGCCGGGGAGACAGGCGCTTGGGGGACCGGCGACGGACGGGGAGAGAAGGCCGGGGTCGAGACCGGGCCGACACGAGTAAGTGGGGAGGCCCGCCAGCGGCCAGCTCCCGTCCTGCCGCCCGGTGGCCGCGGGAGCCCGGCCGTTCAGGTCCCATCGGATGCGCCCGGGTCCGAACGGTTACGTCCGGGGGCTCGGGTTCAAGGAAGGGAGGTGGAGGCCCGGTCTGCAGCTCCGGTGGTTCAGGAGCCGGGCTGGCGGGGGCTCATGGTGTCCCAGGCGTGGCAGCGGGGGCACTTCCAGGTGAGCTGGTGGGAGACGAAGCCGCACTCGGAGCACTGGTAGGTGGCCCACTCGCCGTCGATCTGGGCCAGCAGCTCGCGGTAGGCGGCCAGCGCCTGGTCGGTCTGGCCCTGCTCCACCAGGATCTGGCCCAGTAGACGGTGGGCGTCCAACTGGCGAGGGGCGCGTTTGACCGCCAAGCGCAGCAGGTCCAGGGCCTGGTCGTGGTTGCCGTGGGCGTGGTGATACTCGGCCAGGGCCATGAGGGTGAAGACCTCGGCCTGGGCGGGGTCGATCTCGGCGAAGAAGCCCTGCACCGTCTTCTCGCCCAGGGCCTCTTCGGCCTCGGCCACGCGGTTGACCACCAGGTGGGCGTGCACCGGCTCCAGCTTCACCGCCTTGCGCCACAGATTGAGCGCCCGCCGCACCCGGCCTCGGGCCAGCTCCAGGTCGCCCAGGTGCAGGTAGGCGTCCAGGCAGCCCTTGTCTACCTTTATGGCCTGTTCCAGGGCGTCTTCGGCCGCGTCCAGCTTGCCCGCGGCCATCAGCTCCTTGCCCCGCTCGGTGAGGTAGTGGGCCAGCACGCGGCGGCTGTCCTTCTTGGTCAGGCGGTCCAGGCGCTTGAGCGCGGCGAAGGCCTTCTCCCAGTCCCGGATCTCCTCGTAGAGCGAGACCAACTGGGCCAGGGCCTCGGTGTGGCCCGGGTCCATCTCCAGCACCTGCTGGAAGGCGTCGGCGGCGCGGTTGTAGAGTCCGCCCTTGCGGTAGTCCAGGCCCAGGTCGTAGAGGGCCTGCAGCTTGACCTCGGGGTGCAGGTTGGTGCGGGCGATGATGCTCTCGCGGATGCGCACCGCGCGCTCGATCTCTCCCTTCTGGCGGAAGAGGTTGCCCAGGACCACGTAGGTCTCCACGGTCTCGGAGTTGAGGGTGACCGCGCGGGTGAACTCCTCGATGGCCTGGTCGGTGTGATCGGCCATCATGTGGGTGAGCCCGCGCATGAAGGCGTCGTCGCTGGGGCTGCGACCCTTGCGCCCCCGGGACTGCCCTCCGGCCGCGGCGCGGCTCGCCCGCCCCNGGGCATAGCCCACCCCCAGGGCCACCACCAACAAGACCAACGCCACCAGCACGTATCCCAGGGTCACCGCCTGGCCTCCCACCGTGAACAGGACCGTGTTCATGAGCCCTCGGCCTGCTCCTCCTCC
Organism: Desulfarculaceae bacterium JdFR-95; assembly: GCA_002011835.1. Lineage (GTDB taxonomy): Bacteria > Desulfobacterota > Desulfarculia > Desulfarculales > Desulfarculaceae > Desulfocarbo. The sequence goes on from MTPE01000319.1 coordinate 5,724, forward strand.
CCTGCGGGTGCGGTCTCGGGGCTGGTGATGGTGTCGCTGGTCAGCGGCAGGTTGCGCAGGGAGGAGAGCTCCTGCTGCAACTTGTCCATCTCCTTACGCATCTGGCGCAAACTCTTGCGCAGGCGGTAGCGCTCCAGCAGACCCAGCAGACTGGCGGCCAACAACCCCACGAAGAAGGCCAGCAGGATCACCATGTAGGTGGGGTAGGGCGTGGAGGCGAACTTGAGGAAGAACAGGTCCAGCCTGATGGACAAAGGGTGGCTCAAAGGCTCGATGTTCTGCACCATGAACACGATGGCCAGAGCCACCACCGCCGACAGCACGATGGCTTTGAGATAGCTCATGAACCTTCCTCGCTCGGGCGACCGCCTACGCCTCAGCTCGCGGCGCCCCTTTTGTCAAGTATGAGACCCGGCGGCCGGGTTTGTAAACCTCCTAGCGCTGGGCCATCCAGGCGAAGTGAGGCTTGAGCTTGGCGTGGGTGGCCCGGATGTGTTCGGGGATGGAGCGCACCTCGCCCAGCACGGTCATGAAGTTGGTGTCTCCACTCCAGCGNGGCACCACGTGGAAGTGCAGGTGCTCCTCTATGCCCGCCCCGGCCACCCGGCCCAGGTTCAACCCCACGTTGAAGCCGTCGGGGTTCATCACTTCCTTGAGCACCGCGATGGCCCGGTCCACGGTGTAGAGCAGCTCGGCCATCTCCTCCCGCTCCAGGCCGGAGAGATCGGGCAGATGCCGACAGGGGGAGATGAGCAAGTGCCCGTTGTTGTAGGGATACTTGTTCATCATCACCACGCAGCTCCGGCTCACCCCCAACACCAGGTCGTCGGCGCCCTTGCCGTCGGTGGCCAGACAGAAGATGCAGCCCGGTGGCTTGTCCTGGTCCAGGATGTAGGTCATACGCCAGGGGGCCCACAGAACTTCCATGACAACTCCCAACTCCAGAGTGAACGACTTGCAGCTCGGATGGCAACCAAGCGCTACAGCTTGACGATCTCTCCCTCGATTCCCGCCTCTGCCAGGGTGAGGACGCCCACGGTGCCGCTGCCCATGAACCCGCGGCTCACCGAACCGGGGTTGAACATCAGCACCCCGTCCTTGACCGCGTGGTAGGGCCGGTGGGAGTGGCCGAAGACGATGGCGTCGGGGCGGTCGAACTCGCGCCGCACCCGCCCGGCCAGGCCCACCGGCGCGCCTCCGCCGTGCACCAGGCCGATGGTGCGGCCCGCCACCTTCACCTC
>MTPE01000305.1 GCA_002011835.1 Desulfarculaceae bacterium JdFR-95
CTCACCCCGGCGGGCCTGGGGGCCTCCTGCCTGGTGCCCCTGGTGCGGCGGGGCCTGGTGGACTTCATCGTCAGCACCGGGGCCAACCTCTACCACGACGCCCACCACGCCCTGGGACTGGCCCTGCATCGCTCCACCCCCCTGGCCGACGACCGCCGCCTGCGCCAGGAGGGCCTGGTGCGCATCTACGACATCGTGATGGACTACCGGGTGCTGCTGGAGACCGACGCCTTCTTCCGCCGGGTGCTGGCCGCCCCCGAGTTCCAGCGCCCCATGGGCTCGGCCGAGTTCCACTACCGGGTGGGGCGCTACCTGGCCGAGCGGCAGCGGGTGCTGGGCCTGGGCGACCTGAGCCTGTTGGCCGCCTGCCACGAGATGGAGGTGCCGGTCTACACCCCCAGCCCGGGCGACAGCTCCATCGGCATGAACGCCGCCGCCCTGGCCCTGGAGGGAAAGGGCCTGAGCTGGGACCCCTCCCGCGACGTGAACGAGACCGCGGCCCTGGTATTGATGGCCAAGCGCCGGGGCGGCCAGAGCGGGGTGGTGATCCTGGGGGGCGGGGCGCCCAAGAACTTCCTGCTCCAGACCGAGCCCCACATCCAGGAGGTGTTGGGCATCACCGAAAAGGGCCACGACTACTTCCTGCAGATCACCGACGCCCGGCCCGACACCGGCGGGCTCTCCGGCGCCACGCCCTCGGAAGCCGTCAGTTGGGGCAAGGTGGACCCCGAGGGCCTGCCCCACACCGTGGTGTGCTACACCGACACCACCATCGCCCTGCCCATCCTCACCGCCTACCTGGTGCAGACCGTGGGCCGGCGCCGGCCCAAACGCCTCTACGCCCGGCGGGAGGAGGCCCTGGAGCTGCTGCGCCGCGAGGCCGGCAAGGCGAGCTAGAGGCCGTGGCGGATGCTCTTTAGGGGCGGCCTTCTACGCGGCCCCGCAGGTGTGATTTGTCCNGTGGGGATGCGTTTCGGGGAAAGAGGGAGACGTGGGCTGGGTCGGTGTGGGGGAGGGGGNTCGGGGTGAAGGGGGAGAGGGTGTCAAGGAGGAGGCGTCCCCTCTTTCCCCGAAACGCTTTGGTCGGGCTCATCCGGCAAATGGCGGGGGAGAGGCACCTGGGAATTGCGGCCTCGGCCGCCGGCACCGGGGATGGGGTGATATTTCGTCGTCTTTGCGAGGAAAATGATAGGGAGGATATGGGTCGGATTCATGGCTTCGGTATCGTCGATTGTGCTCCCCCAAAAAGACCAATATCATTTTCCTCGCAAAGACGGAGGCACGATCTTGTTCATCCCGGGCCGGCCCGGGATGATTCTGTCACCACCCCGACGCTTGCCGGATGAGCCTTTTGTCTCTGCTCGCCGGCCTGGTTTCAGGCCGCGGCGGTCTCGCCCCACAGGGCCGGGTCCAGGCGGTTGTAGAGGGAGATGCCCGGCGGGGGGGCCTGGGGGTCGGCCTGCTTGAGCAGGTACAGCTCGTCCTGGTAGATGCGCCAGCGGCACAGGTCCACGGGTGAGACCTCCGAGGCGTTGACCGGCCCCACCAGCCCGGCCCGTTCCAGGGCCGCGGCCACCAGCTCGGAACAGAACAGCCGGGTCAGGTCCTCCTGGTTGTGGAACACGCCCAGGCGGCCGCCGGGCGCGGCCTCGTTCCAGTCCAGGGCGCTGGCCGCGGCCTGGGAGAANTCGTANGGCTTNCCCTCCTGGGCCAGGAGGAACTCGCAGAAGGCGGTCTCGTCGAAGCGCCGCCGCCGCAGCTCGCGGTCCAGGGGCAGCCACCACACCTCGCCCGGGTAGGTGGCCAGGGCCGCACTCAGGCGCCGCTGCCGCACGCCCACGAAGCCGCGGTCCACCGTGGCCTCGGCCAGCAGGTTGTAGTAGCGGTCCCCCGGGGCGAAACGCGCCCGCCCCTGCAACACCACTCCCACGTGCGACACCCGCGAGCGGGTCACCAGCCGCACCAGGCGCGAGGCCACGCTGGTGCCGCCGAAGGCGATCACGTCGCCGGAGAGGATCTGGCTCCTGATCTCTGGGTAGGAAACCCGTCTCACCACCATCTGCGCCTCCCTTTGTCCTGCCGGGACCATGTGGGCTTCGTGCCTGCTTACGCCCCTGTCTTGACCCAAGGCGGGGGAGAGGGGCAACGGGGGTGTCTCACCCTTTGGTCTCCTGGTTTCGTTTCCTGGGGATGGTCCCGGTGCGCGGCCCAGGGAAGGCTTGCCCTTGGCGGCGGGAGTGTGATATGAAGCGATCTGGAAGAAATTTTGTCTATACCGGATCAAGGGCATGCAGCCGGACTCACCAAGGTATCTNATCAACGAGGTGGCTCGCCGGGTGAACCTCTCCCAGAAGCGCATCCGGGAGTACGAAAAAGAGGGCTTCATCAAGCCGGAGCGGGACCCGGCCACCAACAACCGGCGCTACACCGAGTTCGAGGTGGCCCAGATCCGGCGGATAAACTATCTGATCCACGAGCGGGGCTTCACCCTGGCCTGTCTGCGCAACCTGTTGGTCCTGGCGCCCTGCTGGAACATCTTCGCCTGCCCCCGGCCCCAGGCCTGCGCCGCCTATCACCAGCCCCACCGGCCCTGCTGGGAGATACGTCAGGAGCGGGAGACCCTCTGCCCTGGTCCCTGCCAGAAGTGTGCGGTATATCTGTGCAGGCACCACGCCAAGGACCGGGTGCTGGAGCCCACGGTGGGCTCCGGCCCCATGCTGACCGAGGAGGAGGGATGACATGGCCGGTCAGGCTCCTCAGCCGCCCACCGGGGTGGTGCTGGCCGGAGGGCCGGGTCGCCGCCTGGGGGGAGACAAGCCCCTGCGCCGGGTGGCGGGACGCCGTCTCATCGACCTGGCCTTGGAGAGCGTGGGGCGGGTGTGCCCGCGGGTGGTGGTCTCCACCGGCCAGGTGGAGCCCCTGGCCGAGCTGCCGGTGGAGCTGATCGCCGACCGCTGGCCCGGCCAGGGCCCCCTGGCTGCGGTCACCACCGTGCTGATGGACAGCGGGGCCGAGGCGGTTCTGGTCCTGGCCGTGGACCTGCCCCTGGTGGCCGAGGAGCTACTGCGGCGCCTGGCCTTCGGTCGGGACGGGGCCCTGGCCCGCGCACCCCTGGGGCCGCGGGGGCCGGAGCCCCTGGTGGCCTACTACCACCGCCGCTGCCTGCCCGCGGCCCAGAGGCTGCTGGCCCGGGGCGAGCGCCGGCTGCGCATGCTCCTCAAGGAGGTGGACACCGACTTCGTCTCCCAACAGGAGGTGGCGCGCCTGGACCCCCAGGGCCACAGCTTCCTCAACGTGAACTACCCCCAGGACCTGGAGCGGGCGGCCGCGCTGGGGCGGGCCTGTGGCCGGTTTGACACACCTTGAGCCCCTCCCTGTGGTCCTGGCACCACACCCCGCCGGTGGCCCCATAGGGTCTCCTCCCAGGGGGTGCGAAAAAATAGCAACAGGTTACAACATGTTACTTGTGGTGATCCGCTGTCGGGAGCGGTTCCGGGAGGCTGGCGCGTTACTTGCATAACAACATGCTGCCCTGAGGTGCCCTAGCGCCGAAGTTCATGTGAAAACGACCGTTTCTCCAAGTGGACAGGTTCATGCAGATATACCAGCGCACCCTCCAGCGACCGGTGGAATGTACGGGAATCGGACTTCACAGCGGTAAGCGTGTGAACATGTGCCTGCGGCCGGCCGCGCCGGACACGGGCGTCATGTTCAAGCGCACCGACCTGCCCGGCGCCCCCCTGGTGCCGGCCGACGTACACCACGTGGTGGACACCAGCCTGTGTACCACCGTGGGTGAGGGCGAGGCCACGGTCTCCACCATCGAACACCTGCTGTCCGCCCTGGCCGGCGTGGGGGTGGACAACGTGCTGGTGGAGCTGGACGCGGGCGAGGTGCCCATCATGGACGGCTCGGCCGCGCCCTTCGTGTTCCTGATCAAGAACGCCGGCCTCACGGTCCAGTCCCGCCTGCGCCAGTTCTACAAGGTCAAGCGTGAGGTGACCATCGAGGACAACGGCCGGCGTATCTCCGTGGCTCCCTCCGAGCGGCCGCGGGTGGACTTCACCATCGAGTTCGACCACCCCCTCATCCGGCGCCAGCGCATCGCCCTGGACTTCGACGAAGGCACCTTCGAGAGGGAGATCAGCCGCGCGCGCACCTTCGGCTTCCTCTCTGACCTGCGGCGCCTGCGCGAGAACAACCTGGCCCTGGGAGGCTCCCTGGAGAACGCGGTGGTGGTGGACGACTACCGCGTGCTCAACGACGACGGCCTGCGCTTCCCCGACGAGTTCGTGCGCCACAAGGTGCTGGACTTCATCGGGGACCTGGCCCTGGTGGGCCGGCCGGTGTTGGGCACCTTCTCCTGCCACAAGTCGGGCCACGCCCTGAACAACCGCCTGTTCCGCAAGTTCCTGGAGGATCCCCAGGCCTGGCAGTTGGTCACTCCGGGGGTGGAGGCCGAAGCCGCAGCCGCGGCCCGGGAGGCCGAGGCGGTGCTGGACCAGGTCGCCACGGCCTGAAGCCGGCTGGTTCCTCCTTTCTCGTTCCTGGTGGAGACCGCAGGAGATCATTCCCTGGTGGGTAGTGCAGGAGGCCCCTACGTAGTGAGGGGGTGCTCCTGTTGACTCAGCGGGATTGGTCCCGCCTTCCTGCCTCCGCTTGCCTCACCTCCACCTCCTGGCTTAAGCTGAAAGAAGAAAACTCAGGAAACTTCTGGACATACGGGACCGGCTCCCTGGCCGGCCCCTGCAGGGTGGAGGAGACCGGATGGTGAGGAGGCATCGGCGGTTGGCATGGGGCTTGGTCCTGCTGGGGCTGGTGTTGGCCCTGGGCAGGGCGGAGGCCGAGACCCTGCAGAGCGGCTCCTTGCGCCTGGAGGTGGAGCCGGTGGACGGCACCCAGTTCGTGACCAACATCGACTTCCCCTTCCAGCGCATCCGGGTGACCAACCTCACCTCCCGCAGCCTGACCCTGTGGTTCCAGGCCCAGCTGGAGGGCTACGAGACCAACCCGCCCTTTCCCCAGCCCAACGCTCTCTACCTGGGACCGGGGGAGAGCAACCAGGTCTATACCTTCCTGGACGTGCTCTACGGCGGGTTGGACCTGGACCACGCCAACCAGGTCACCCGGCGCTGGACCTTCACCTTCCAGGACCAGGACAGCGGCCAGGAGGTGAGCTGGTCCTCCACCTGGGAGCTCACCACCTGGGACTGGGACGAGCTGCCCGAGGCGGGCGGGGTACGGGGCCGGGTGGTGGACCAGGACGGGCAGCCGGTGTCCGGGGCCAGGGTGGCGCTGTATTCCGCCGCCTCCACCGGCTACCGTGACATCGCGGTCTCCAACACCACCGATGCCCAGGGCGACTTCTCCCTCCCCCTGCCCGCGGTGCGGGACCACTTCTTCCTGCTGGCTTCGGCCCAGGGCTACCTGTACGGCTTCGCCACCCTGGAGGAGGGTACCCAGGTGAGCGCGGAGATAACTCTCACCCAGGGCGAGCCCGGCCAGGTGCGCCTGCGGCCCTTGGTGGCGCGCCAGGAGGACATAGGTTTCTGGCGGGGGGTGATGGCCGGCGACGGGAGCAAGTTCCTGGTGGTGCAGGGCATGGAGAACTGGAGCGACCCCAGCCAGCGCACCCGCTGTCACCTGCGGCTCTACTCCATCTCCGGGGACCTGCTCTGGGCCCTGGACATGGGGGGACAGTCCTGGGCCGCGGACCTGTCGGCCGACGGGCGCTATGCCGTGTATGCCACCTTGGCCGAGAGCTCCGGTGAGGCCAACCACTTCGCCTTGGTGGACGCGACCAGCGGGCAGGAGGTCTGGCGCCAGCAGGTGGAGGACCTGCCCGCCTCCAGCCAGGCCGCGCTCAGCGACCCCAAGTGCCGGGAGATCGTGTTCAACCACGCCGGCGACCTGATCGCCCTGGGCACCGACGCCGGCGACCTCTACTTCCTGGACCGCGACACGGGCCAGATCCAGGCGCAGGCCTTCCTCTACGGCATGGTGCGGCGCATCCTGTTCGCCCCGGACGACAGCGTGGCCTTCGTCTCCTCGGGCGACGGCTACCTCTACGCGGTCAAGCCCAGCGACGGCAGTATCCTGTGGCGCAGCTTCGTGGAGGCCTGGGCCTACACCCGGGGCCTGGACTTGTCTCCAGACGGTCAGTACCTGGCGGTGGCGGCCAAGACCGGCTTCGGGGTGCTGGTGCGCACCAGCGACGGCAGCCGCATCTTCCGCCGTTTCACGGGCAACTTCAACACCTACGTGGCCCGGTTCCATCCCCAGGGCGAGGGGGTGTTCTTCGGCTCCAAGGTCCACGGGGTGTTCCTGGACCTGTCGGGTCGGCCCTTGTGGTTCACGCGCAAGGCCCATGCCGCGGCCTTCAGCCCCGACGGCAGCTATCTGGTGTGCGGGCCGGACGACGAGGCGGGCCTGCGGGTGCTGCACGCGGCCAGCGGCACGCCCGTGCCCGATGCCATGACCGCGCCCTACCAGGCCATCGGGCTCACCATGTGCGAGCTCACCCCGGACGGCAGCCGCCTGGTGACCGCGGACGAGGAGGGCAACCTGCGCATCTACCAGGTGGAGTAGCCGCGGAGCGAAGGGGCGCCGGGGAGGGGACCACTGCCCGCCACCGGACTCTGTCGGGGTTCACCGCCCCTGCCAGACGGGCTTGCGCTTCTCCAGGAAGGCGCGGGCACCTTCCTTGGCGTCGTGGCTGTCCATGAGCCGGGCCCAGGCCTCGGTCTCCACCTCCAGGGCCGCCTCCAGGGCCAGGTCGCAGTTGCGGTTGATCACCTGCTTGGCCGCGGCCACGCCCAGCGGTCCCTGGCGGGCGATGGTGCGGGCCAGCTCCAGGGCGGCCTCCATCACCTGGCCCGGGGGCACCACCCGCTCCACCAGGCCGTACTCGTAGGCCTGGCGGGCGGAGATGCGCCGGCCGCTGAACACCA
>MTPE01000021.1 GCA_002011835.1 Desulfarculaceae bacterium JdFR-95
TGCCTCAAGCCGGTCTGTCCTCGGCCGGAGATGATTTGCTTCACCTCCATCGCGCCGGAGCGGGTGGCGGCCCGCGCCCGGGAGCTGCTGGCCGGGGAGGCGAGGCCATGAGGGAGAGGCGACGGGCCGTGTTCCTGGACCGGGACGGCACCATCAACTACGACACCAACTACCTGTCGTCCCCCCACGAGCTGCGCCTGATCCCCGGCGCGGACCGGGCCATCGCCCGCCTGAACGCGGCCGGGCTGTGGGTGGTGGTGGTGACCAACCAGTCCGGCCTGGCCCGGGGCTACTTTGGCGAACGCGACCTGGAGGCGGTCCACACCGAGTTGCAGCGTCTGCTGTCCCGGGTCGGGGCTCACATCGACGCCTTCTACCACTGTCCCCACCTGCCGCCCGACATCTATGACCCCGGTCCGCCCGACCGCCAGGGCCGGCCGCGGCCCGAGCTCATCGTGCCTTGTGAGTGCCGCAAGCCCGCGCCGGGGCTGGTGTTGCGCGCGGCCCGCGAGCTGGGGATCGAGCTGGCCGGCTCCTTCCTGGTGGGTGATCGCCCCGGCGACATCGCCTGCGGCCGGGCCGCGGGGCTCACCTGCGTGCGCGTGGCCACCGGGCCCGACGCCTCGCCACCCTCCGGCCCGGAGGAAGTGCCCCACCACCAGGCCCCGGACCTGGCCGCGGCGGTGGACTGGATCCTGGCCCGCCTGCAGGGGGGAGCGCAGTGAAGGTCCTGATGGTCAAGCTGAGCGCCTTGGGCGACGTGATCCAGGCCCTGCCCGTGGCCATGGCCATCCGCCGCCAGCTGCCCTCGGCCCAGATCCACTGGCTGGTGGAGGAGCCCAGCGCCGAGCTCTTGGCCGGCCATCCGGCCCTGGACCGGGTGCTGGTCAGTCCGCGGCACCGCCTGTTCAACCAGGATTGCAACGCCATCTCCGTGGTGGGGAGCTTTTTGCGTGAGCTGCGCGCCACGCGCTACGACGCGGTGCTCGACTTGCAGGGCCTCATGAAAAGTGCTATTTTTGTGGCGCTTTGCAGGGGGGGGCGCAAGATCGGCTTCCGGGGCGGCAAGGAGCCGGCCGCAGCCTGGCCCCTCACCGAACGCCTCGCCCCTTACGACCCCGACCGGCACGCCTTGGAACGCTACCTGGACCTGCTGCAACCCTTGGGCCTGATGCGTCCGGCCTGGCCGGAGTTCGGTCTGGAGCCCTCGGCGGAGCTGCAGGCCAAGGNGCGCCGGGTGCTGTTGGCGGAGCTGGGGGAAGGGCCGCNGGTGGTGCTGCATCCGGTGGCCAAGTGGGACTCCAAGCTCTGGCCGGTGGCGCACTGGGTGGAGCTGGCGCGGTCATTGCTGGAGGCGGGGGCACGGGTGGTGCTGAGCGGCAGCCGGGCCGACCGCCCCGTGACCCGGGCCATCGTCGCGGGCGTGGGAGAGGCCGAGGGCCTGCGCGATCTGGCCGGCCGCACCAGTCTGCCGGGACTGGCGGCGCTTCTGGTGCAGGCGCGGCTGCTGGTGAGCACCGACACCGGGGTGATGCACCTGGCTGCGGCCCTGGGGGTGCCGGTGGTGGCCCTGTTCGGCCCCACCGCGCCTTGGCGGACCGGCCCCTACGGCACAGGGCATGTGGTGCTGCGGCGGGACCTGGACTGCTCCCCCTGCTTCCGGCGCCGCTGTGAGGACCCGCGCTGCCTGTCCGAGTTGGCACCGCAGGAGGTGCTCCAGGCGGTACAAGAGGTGCTGGCCCGGCCGGCGGAAAGAGAGACACCAGGGGAGACGGCATGAGGTTTCTGGTTACCGGCGCAGCGGGGTTCATCGGCTCGGCGGTGTGCGAGCGGCTGCTGGCCCAGGGCCACGAGGTGGTGGGGGTGGACTGCTTCACCGACTACTACCCCCGCCGGCTCAAGGAGGCCAACCTGGCCCCCAGCCGCGACCACCGTTCCTTCCGCTTTCTGGAGGACGACATCCTGGATCTGGACCTGCCGCGACTGTTGGGCGAGGTGGAGGTGGTGATCCACCTGGCGGCCCAGGCCGGGGTGCGGGCCTCCTGGGGCGCGGAGTTCACGCACTACACCCACCACAACATCCTGGCTACCCAGGCCCTGCTGGAGGCGGCCAAGGAGGCGGGTCTGGGGCGGCTGGTCTATGCCAGCTCCTCCAGCGTCTACGGCGACACCGACGACCTGCCCATGCGCGAGGACAGCCTGTGCCGGCCGGTGTCACCCTATGGCGTGACCAAGCTGGCCGCGGAGCACCTCTGCTCCCTGTACCACCACAACTTCGGCCTGGACACGGTCTCCCTGCGCTACTTCACGGTCTACGGTCCCCGCCAGCGGCCGGACATGGCCTTTCATCGTTTCATCAAGGCCCTGCTCACCGGCGGTGAGATCCGCCTGTTCGGCGACGGCAGCCAGAGCCGCGACTTCACCTACGTGGACGACATCGTGGAGGCCACCATCGCCGCGGCCGCGGTCCCCCAGGCCCGCGGCGGCATCTTCAACCTGGGCGGGGGCGCGCGGGTGAGCGTGAACCAGGTGATCGCCTGGCTGGAGGAGATCACCGGCCGCCGGGCCGTGGTACGGCGCCTGGAGGTGGCCAAGGGAGACGTGCGCCAGACCGAGGCCGACACCAGCCGCGCCCGCCGGGTGTTGGGCTTCGCCCCGCGCTACCACCTCAAGCGCGGCCTGGCCCGCGAGGTGGCCTGGGTGGAGGAGAATCTTTCCCTGCTCCAGGAGACGTGATCATGGCTCTCAGCAAGGAATTGTTAGACATCCTGGCCTGCCCCCAGTGCAAGCAGCCGGTGGAACTGACCCCGGCCGGCGACGCCCTGGTGTGCCAGGCCTGCCGTCTGGCCTATCCGGTGCGGGATGACATCCCCATCATGCTGGTAGAAGAGGCCAAGGCCCTGGAAGACTAGCCCCTAGGTCCATGCCCAGTGTACCGGCCAGCTTGCGTGCGTATGACTCGCCTGCAGGGGGCAGGGAGCGCCTGCATCCCGCCCTGGCCGCCCGGCCTCCCCGCCGGGCCCTGGTCATCAAGCTGGGGCACATCGGTGACGTGCTGGTCACCACGCCGGTGTTCACTGCCCTCAAGGAGGCTTCCCCCAGGTGTCGCTCACTGCCTTGGTCAACGCCGGCACCGAGGAGATGGTGCTGCACAACCCGGCCATCGACCAGGTGTGGATGCTGGAGCGCCAGCATCCCAGTCCCTGGCACGAACTGCGCTTCCAGTTGGGCCTGCTCTCCCGCCTGCGCCGGGCCCGCTTCGACCTCAGCCTGGAGCTTTCCGGCGGAGACCGCGGCGCCTTTCTGAGCCTGGTGGCCGGCGCGCCATTGCGAGTGGGTTTCGCGCCCAAACGCCCCCANCTGCGCGCGCGGGCCTTTCACNTNTTGGCCGACGCCCGCGGCACCGACCATCACGTGGTGCTNACTTTTCTGCGCCAGGTGCGCCTGTTGGGCATGGAGCCGCGCGACACGGCCCTCAAGCTGTATCCAGGGGATGTGGCGCGGAGGCGTGTGGAGGAAATCATGGCCGCGCACGGCCTGAGGCCGGGAGCCTTCGTCGTGGTGCATCCCACCAGCCGCTGGATGTTCAAGTGCTGGACCCCGGAAGGCAACGCCATCGTGATCCGCCATCTGCTGGAGCGGGGCCTGCAGGTAGCCCTCACCGCCGCACCTGCAGCCCGGGAACAAGAGTTCGTGGCCTTGGTGAAGGAGTCGCTGGGAAAGGCGGTGCCGGTGGTGGACCTCTCGGGGCGCTTGAGCCTGTCCGAGCTGGCCGCACTCATCGAACGGGCACGGGTCTTCTTCGGTGTGGACAGTGCGCCCATGCACATGGCCGCGGCCCTGGGCACGCCGGTGGTGGTGCTGTTCGGGCCTTCGGGAGAACGCATGTGGGGCCCGTGGCAGGTGGACTGCGAGGTGGTGGTGGGCGAGTGTGTCGAGCACCCTTGCGGGCGCGATGGTTGCAACGGCTCCAAGGTGAGCCGCTGCCTGGTGGAGCTGGACCCGGCGCGGGTCACCGCGGCGGTGGACCGACTCCTGGCACGGAGCTAGTCGTGCGGGTGGGGCTGGCCAGGCTGAGCTTCCACCAGGCCGGCGGCGCCGAGACCACCCTGGGATTGCTGGCGCGCGGCCTGCTGGAGGGCGGTCACCGCGTGTGTGTGGTCTGCGCAGATTGGCAAGGGCCTCAACCCCCAGGCCTGGAGGTGGAGGTACTACCTCTTTCGGCGGCCCGCGGCTGGCGGCGGGTGGTGTCCTTCGCCCAGGCCGTGCCTGCGGCCATGCAGCGTCTGGGCGTGGAGGTATGGTTGGCCCTGGAGCGCATCCCCGGCTGTCCGGTGTTTCGCGCCGGTGACGGTTGCCATGCGGCCTGGCTGCAACGCCGCCGCGCGCATGAGTCCTGGCCCAAGCGNCTCAGCTTCGGCCTCAACCCCCAGCATCGCGCCTTCCTGGACCTGGAGCGGCGCACTCTGGCCTCGCCNCGCCTGCAAAGGGTGATCGCCAACAGCCGCCTGGTGGCCGCAGACCTGACGCATCACTATTCTTTGCCTCCGCACAAGGTCGTGGTGCTTTACAACGGCGTGGACGAACAGCGCCTGGCACCGGCCCGCAACCCCGAGGTGCGCGCCTCGGCCCGGGAGGAGCTGGGCTTGGCCGCGGGCCGGCCGACGATGTTGTTCCTGGGCTCGGGCTGGGAGCGCAAGGGCCTGATATTCGCTCTGTCTGCCCTGGCCCATCTGCCCCAGGCGGTACTGCTGGTGGCCGGCCGCGACCGTATCGGCCCCTGGCGGCGACGGGCGGCGCGTCTGGGAGTGGTGGAGCGGGTGCGCTTCCTGGGCCAACGCAATGACGTACCTCGCCTGATCGCCGCCTGCGATCTGCTCCTGCTGCCCACCATCTACGACCCCTGCGCCAACGCCTGTCTCGAGGCCCTGTTCGTGGGCCGGCCCGTGGTGACCACCACGGCCAACGGCGCGGCCGAGCTGATCGAGCCGGGCACCGCAGGGGTGGTGGTGGAGGACCCCTCCCGCACCCGCGAGCTGGCTGCGGCCTGCGAGCAGGCCCTTCAGATGCGCGGCCCCTTTGCTTCCCGCCTGCCCTCCTGCCGACAATGGGTGAAGGAGGTGGCGCGGGTGTTGGCCGGGGCCGGAGAGGAGCCATGAGCCGCGAGCGGGTCTTGGCCCTGTGCACCACCGCCCTGGGCGACACCCTGTTGTGTACCCCGGCCCTGATCGCCCTGGGCAGGCGCTTTGTCCTGGAGGTGGTGGTGCACCAGCACCAGCGCCCCCTGTTGCTGGGCAACCCCCACCTGCAGCGCTTGTATCCCTATCGCAACAATCCCGCCTTTCGTCTGGGGCTGGGCCTGTGGCTGAAGCGCCGCGCCTATCATCGCCTGGTGGTCCTGCACGCCAACCGCGACGTGCTGGGGCTGCTGCGACGACTGCGCTACGAACAGGCCGCCAACCTGCAGGGCTGGGAGGACCCGCGGCTGCGCCTGCAGCACCTGGAGACGCCGCGGAAATGGCACGTGGTGGACAAACGCCTGGCCCTGGCCGCCTGGGCCGGAGCGCCAGAAGGTGAGCCTCGGCTGCGGGTGTTCCTGCACCCCCGTGAGCTGGCTCAGGGCCAGGCCTGGCTCCGCGAGCACGGCCTGGACCATCCCCGCGTGGCCCTGTGTCCCGGCGCCGCTTACCCCTACAAGATGTGGCCGGCAGAGTATTTCGGCCGCCTGGCCCGCGGGCTGAGGGAACAGGGGGCCGCGGTATTGCTGTTGGGTTCGCGCCGCGAACGGGAGCTGCTCCGGCAGGTACAACAAGCCGCCGGTCTGGCCTTGCCTGCGGCGGTGGGGTTGCCTTTGCGCCTGGCCGCGGCGGTGTTGGCGGGCTGCGATCTGCTGGTGTCCAACGACACCGGTCCCCTGCATCTGGCCCAGGCCGTGGACACGCCGGTGTTGGGTCTGTTCGGCCCCACCGACCCCGACACCATCGGCCCGCGAGGAGGCCCTCACAGGGTACTCAGCGTCCCGCCCACCTGTGATCCCTGCACCACCAAGCGTTGCCCCCGGGGCGAGTGTCTGGCCGCCCTGGAGCCGGGGCAGGTCCTGGCCACGGCCTGCGCCATGCTGGAGGAGGCGGCAGACTCATGACCGCGCTGGCCTATCTCTACCCCGAACACCTGGGCCGAGCCGCGGCGCGGCGGCTGCAGATGGCGGCCACGCTCCGCGCCCTGGCCCGGTGTGGGACGGAGGTACACCTGGTGGTGGGCTGGTTCCCCGGCCTGGAGCGCTGCCTGACGGAACTGGGCCTGGGGGGAGTGGAGGGGCTGAGGGTGCATCCGGTGGCCATGTTCCAGTCCGGCCGGGGAATGCCGTTGCCCTTGTCTTGGCACGGACTCTATCACCGCGCCGCTTGGGGGTGTCTGCGGCGCCTGGCGGGACAGGGGGTGCGCCTGGTCCTGGTGCGGCACCTGAAGCTGGCCCACTGGCTGCTTTCCCGGCGGCGAGAGCTGGGCCTGAAGCTGATCTACGAGGCACACGAGTTGTTCGGCCAGACCGCGGCCGAGGAGGGGGCGCCGGCCTCCAAACGGGCGCGCCTGGAAATCGTGGAGCGAGAGGTCCTAGCCGGAGCCGACCTGGTGGTGACGGTGAGCCAGCCCCTGGCCCAAGCCTTGGCACGGGAAGGCCTGCGGCAAGGACCGGTGGTGGTGGCGCCGGCGGGTGTGGCCGAGGAGTTCTTCGCCGTGTCCGGGGAGGGCCGCCGGGAGGAGTTGGTGGCCTATGCCGGAGGGCTCATGGCCTGGAAGGGGGTGGACTTGCTTCTGGAGGCCGTGGCGCGGCTCCCCCAGGTCCGGTTGGAGGTCCTGGGCGGGGAGCGGGGCTCGTCCGACTGGCGGCGCCTGGAGGAGTTGGCCGCGCGGTTGGAGCTGGGTGGGCGT
>MTPE01000391.1 GCA_002011835.1 Desulfarculaceae bacterium JdFR-95
TGCCCCTGGACGCGGTGGCCGACTTCGACGCCGAACAGGCGGCCATGGCCATCAAGCGCATGCAGAGTCTGTTCGGGGCCGAGCTGGTGGAGACGGCCTGAGCCCGCGGGCGGGGGCTCTGGTATGCTTGAGAAGGTGAGAGGAGGACAGCCATGGCCCGAGTGAAACTGTATGCCCTCACCACCTGTAGCCACTGCAAGCGCACCAAGAAGCTCTTGGACGAGCACGGGGTGGACTACGACTGTCTGGACGTGGACCTGACCCAGGGCGAGGCGCGGGAGCAGGCCATCGCCGAGGTGAAGCGCTACAATCCTTCCTGCAGCTTCCCCACCCTAGTGATCGGCGACAAGGTGATCGTGGGCTATCGGGAGAACGAGATCAAGGAGGCCCTGGGGCTATGACACCGGAGAAGCTCTACCAGGCACTCAAGAAGAGCCAGGAGCCCAAGGGCTACTTCTTCAACCGCGACCGCGAGCTGGTCATGGACCTGCTGCAGGCGCTGCTCACCAACAAGCAGCGCTACGGCTACATGGCCTGTCCCTGCCGCCTGGCCTCGGGGGATCGCAAGCAGGACGCGGACATCATCTGCCCCTGCGTGTACCGCGAGGCCGACGTGGCCGAATACGGCTCCTGCTACTGCGGTCTGTACGTCTCCCGCGAGTGGAACCAGGGCGAGATTCCCCACCAGTATGTGCCGGAGCGACGTCCGCTGGAGAGGCTCCTGGGCTGAGGGCGTCAGTCCGCCCCGGCCAGGCCCAGGCGCCGTCCCCAGCGGCGCAGGCACTCCTTCTTGACCGCAGCGTATCTGGGCGAGGCCAGCTCGGGGTCTTCTTGCAGCCAGCCCTGGATGATGCGGCGCAGCTGGGGGATCAGCTCGGCGTCGCGGCTCCAGCGCGCCACCCGAAAAGGGGGCAGACCCGCCTGGCGCCGGCCCAGGGCCTCACCGGGGCCGCGCAGCATCAGGTCGGCCTCGGCGATACGGCGGCCGTCGTGGGTCTGGCAGAGTACGGTCAGGCGCTCCAGGGCCAGTTCGCCGGGCTCAGGGCCGGGCACCAATAGACACCGCCCCGGTTTGTTCCCCCGGCCCACCCGGCCGCGCAGTTGGTGCAGTTGGCTCAGGCCGAAGCGCTCGGCGCCCAGCACCACCATGAGGGTGGCCGCGGGCACGTCCACCCCCACCTCCACTACGGTAGTAGCCACCAGGATGCGGCTACGGCCGCGGGCGAAGTCCTCCAAGGCGGCCTGTTGCTCCCGGGCCTCCATGCGCCCGTGCAGCAGGCCCACCTCCACCTCCGGGAAGTAGCGGGCCAGGTTGCGGTGGGTGGTGACCACGTCCTGGGCCTCCAGGGCGGGGGAGGCCTCCACCAGGGGGCAGATCACGTACACCTGCTCGCCCCGGCGCACCGCGGCGGCCATGGCCTCCACCGCCTGCCGGCGCTGGGGGTAGGGCACCAGTTCGGTGTGGACGGGCCGTCTGTTCACGGGGCGTTGGGGCAGGTCGCTCAGCTCCAGGTGGCCGGCCAGGGCCAGGGCCAGGGTGCGGGGGATGGGCGTGGCCGACAGCACCAGCAGGTGGGGGTTGTGGCCCTTGGCCCTCAGGGCCAGGCGTTGCTCCACCCCGAAGCGGTGCTGCTCGTCGATCACCGCCAGGCCCAGGCGGGGCAGGGCGGCGCGGCGGGAGATCAGGGCGTGGGTGCCCACCACCACCGGAGCGTCCGTGGCCTGGGGGTCGCTCTGGGAGCCGGTGAGCAGGGCCACCTCCACCCCCAGCGGCTCCAGCCAGGCGCGCAGGGTGCGGTGGTGCTGCCGCGCCAGGACCTCGGTGGGGGCCATGAGCGCGGTCTGGACCCCGGCCTCCACCGCCAGGCAGACCGCCGCCGCGGCCACCACGGTCTTGCCCGTGCCCACGTCTCCGGCCAACAGGCGGGCCATGGGGTGGGGTCGGGCCAGGTCGCGGCGGATGGCCTGGATGGCCTGCTGTTGTCCGGGGGTGAGGGAGAAGGGCAGGGCGTCCAGGAAGCGGGCGAGCAGCTTGCCCTCCGGCGCCAGAGGCCGGGCCGGGGCCTGGGAGCGCTGCCGGCGCAGGAGGGCCAGGGCCAGCTCGAAGTAGGCCAGCTCGTTGACGGCCAGCGTCCGGCGCCAGGGGGAGCGCTGGGGGTCCAGGTCCTGTTCGGTGGCCTGGGGCGGGGGTTGGTGGGCGCGGGCCAGGGCCTCGCCCACGGGCAGGGGGTAGAGTTCCGGTGGCAGGAGGCCGGCCAGGGGGTCGGGGATGCGCTGGGCGGTGCGGCGCACCAGCTCGGCCATGACCCGGCGCAGGTGTCCGGGCCGTACGCCCTCCACCGCGGGATACACCGGCACCACCCGGCCCAGGGAGGGGTGGTCCGGGCCCACGCTCTGGGCGGGGTAGAGCTCGGGGTGTGCCATCTGCAGCGGCGGCAGGTTGCCCCCGCCCTTGGCCGGGGTGGGTTCGCCCACGGCGTACACCTCCTGGCCGGGGCGGAACTCCTCCAGGAAGGCGCGCTTGAAGCGGAACCACACGCAGCCCAGGCGCCCGCTGTGGTCCTCGATCACCATGCGCCACAGGCGCCCGCCCCGGCCCCACCGCCCGGAGGAGACGATGCGCCCCCGCACCACGGCCAGGCGTCCCGGCTCCAGGCGGGCGATGGGCGTGGGCCGGCGGCGGTCCTGGTAGCGCACCGGCAGCAGGAACAGGGCCTCGCCCCAGGTGCGTATGCCGCGGGCAGCCAGGGCCCGGGCCGTGGCCGGGCCCACTCCGGGCAGGGCCGAGATGGAGCCGGCCAGCTCGGGCAGATCGAAGGGCGTGACCAGGGCCATGGGAAGCGCTTCCTCCCGGCAGACGAGCCAGCAGGGCATATCATAGCAGGCTTGGGCCCAGGCCGCCGGGGGGCTGCTTTCCGGGGCCGGGCTTTTCTGATAGAGTAGCGCCCATGGAGGAGGAAAAGCGCCCATGAGCAGCCAGGATCGCTACCGCGAGGCCGGAGTGGACATAGAGGCGGGCAACCGCTTCGTGGAGATGATCGCGCCGGTGGTGGAGGCCACCCACAACTCCTCGGTGCTGACCGGCATCGGAGGCTTCTCGGGCCTGTTCGCGCTCAACCTGGAGCACCTGGAGGAGCCGGTGCTGGTCTCCTCCAGCGACGGGGTGGGCACCAAGCTCAAGATCGCCTTCATGATGGACAAGCACGACACCGTGGGCATCGACCTGGTGGCCATGTGTGTCAACGACCTGGTGGTGACCGGTGCCCGGCCTCTGTTCATGCTGGACTACCTGGCCACGGGCAAGCTGGCCCTGGAGACTGCGGCCGAGGTGGTCAGAGGCGTGGCCGCGGGCTGCCGTGAGGCGGGCTGCGCCCTGCTGGGGGGNGAGACCGCGGANATGCCCGGCATGTACGCCCCGGGGGAGTACGACCTGGCCGGCTTCGCCGTGGGGGTGGTGGACCGCCGCCGCATCATCGACCACTCGCGGGTGGCGGTGGGCCGGGCCCTGGTGGGCTTGGCCAGCAGCGGGCTGCACTCCAACGGCTTCTCCCTGGTGCGCAAGATCGTCTTCGAGGAGCTGAAGCTCAAGGTGGACTCCCCAGTGGAGGAGCTGGGCCGGACCATCGGCGAGGAGCTGCTCACTCCCACCCGCATCTACGTGCAGCCGGTGCTGCACCTGCGGCGCGACTTCCACCTGGACGCGGTGGCCCACATCACCGGCGGGGGACTGTTGGAGAACCTGCCCCGGGTGCTGCCTCCCTCCTGCCGGGCGGTGATCAGGAAGGGCTCCTGGCCGGTGCCGCCCGTGTTCACCTTCCTGCAGCAGGCGGGCCGCCTCTCCCAGCGTGAGATGTGGCGCACCTTCAACTCGGGCATTGGCATGGTGTTGGTGGTGCCGGCCGAGCAGGCCGATGCGGTGGTGGAGCGCCTGGCGGCCATGCAGGTGCCGGCCTGGATCATCGGCGAGGTGGCCGAACGCCGCCCCGGCGAGCCCGCGGTGGTGATCGAGTAGAGGCNCNCGCAGTGATACTGGTATCGGCCTGCCTGCTGGGCCAGGCGGTGCGCTACGACGGCCGCCACTCCCTGGCCGNNGANCTCNTGCGNGAGCTGGAGGGACGGCCCTACCTGGCCCTGTGCCCGGAGCTACTGGGCGGGCTGGGGGTGCCCCGGCCGCCGGCCCGCTTCNNGGGCGCCCGGCCCGGCCGCGAGGGCCGGGACGTGCTGGAGGGCCGGGCGCGGCTGGTGACCCCGCAGGGTGAGGACGTGACCGCGGCCTACCTGGCTGGATCACACCAGGCCCTGGCCATCGCCCGCGCCGCGGGGGTGGAGGCGGCCTGGCTCAAGGACCGTTCGCCGGCCTGCGCCTGGGACCCGCAAGGCCAAAACCCCCTGGGCGGGCCGGGCATGGGGGTGCTGGCCGCGCTGTTGGCCCGCCACGGCATCGCGGTGCGCGAGGTGCGCGCCCGGGCCGCAGACTGAGACCGCACCGCCGGCAGCCCAGGCCGCGGGCACCGAGCACACACCGGAAGCGGCAAGGAGAGCGGCGTGTACACCAGGGAACAGACCCGGCGCATATACCTGGGGCCGGTGGCCATCGGGGGCGGGGCGCCGGTGGTGGTGCAGTCCATGACCAACACCGACACCCGCGACGCCGAGGCCACCCTGGCCCAGATCCGCCGCCTGGCCGCGGCCGGCTGCGAGGTGGTGCGCTGCGCCGTGCCCGACCGTGAGGCCGCCCGCGCCTTGACACGCATCTGCGCCCACAGCCCCCTGCCCGTGGTGGCAGACATCCACTTCGACCCCCGCCTGGCCGTGGCCGCGGTGGAGAGCGGGGTGGCGGGCCTGCGCATCAACCCGGGCAACATCGGCGGCCCCAGGGCGGTGCGCACCGTGGTGGAGGCGGCGCGCCAGGCCGGCATCCCCATCCGGGTGGGGGCCAACGCCGGCTCCCTGCCCCGGGATCTGTTGGCGGCCCACGGCGGCCCCACGCCCCAGGCCCTGGTGGAGGCGGCCCTGCGCCAGGTGCGCATGCTGGAGGACCTGGGATTCGATGACATCAAGGTGAGCCTCAAGTCCTCCTCGGTGCGCGACACCATCGCCGCCTGCCGCCGCCTGGCCCAGGTGTGCGACCGGCCCCAGCACCTGGGGGTGACCGAGGCGGGGGGGCTGCTGTCGGGCACGGTCAAGAGCGCCCTGGGCATCGGGGTGCTGTTGTTGGAGGGCATCGGCGACACCATCCGGGTCAGCCTCACCGCCGATCCCGTGCGCGAGGTGGAGGTGGCCTGGCACCTGTTGCGGGCCTGCGGTCTGCGCGCGCGGGGGGTAGAGATCATCTCCTGCCCCACCTGCGGGCGCACCGAGATCGACCTGTTCTCCCTGGTGGAGGCGGCCGAGCGCGAGCTGGCCACGGTGGCCACCCCCATGACCGTGGCCATCATGGGCTGCGTGGTCAACGGCCCCGGCGAGGCCCGCCACGCCCAGGTGGGTGTTGCCGGAGGCCGGGGCCAGGGGGTAGTCTTCGCCCGGGGGGAGGTGATCGCCAAGGTGCCGGAGGACAAGCTGTTGGAGGCGCTCCTGCAACAGGTACGCAGACTGGAGCGCGAGCTGAGCCAGCAAGAGAAGTAGGGCTCATCCGGCAAATGGTGGGGTGCCAGGCCCCCTGGGATTGCGGCCCAGGCCGTCGGCACAGAGGATGAAATGATATTTTGGTCGTCTTTGCCAGGAAAATGATATGGTTTTCTCCTTGGATTACAACCGGAACACCCAGGCCATGAATCCCTTTGGTATTCCTTCTCATATCATTTTCCTGGCAAAGACGAGCGCCCGATCTTGTTCATCCCGGGCCGGCCCTGTCAAGGCCATGAACCCTTTAAAGGTGGCCAAGGGCCAGCCTTGACCGGGCCGGCCCGGGATAATCTTACAACCACCCCGGCGTTTGCCGGATGAGACCGAAGTAGGAGCCATGCTGTACAGTCGACTGCTCATCCCCACTCTGAAGGAGACCCCGGCCGAGGCCGAGGTGGTGTCCCATCGGCTCATGCTGCGGGCGGGNCTGATCCGCAAGCTGGCCTCGGGGGTCTACACCTGGCTGCCCTTGGGNCTGCGCGTGCTGCGCAAGGTGGAGCGCATCGTGCGCCAGGAGATGGACGCNGCCGGNGCNCAGGANATCCTCATGCCCGGGGTGCAGCCGGCCGAGCTGTGGCAGGCCTCGGGCCGCTGGGACCANTACGGCCGCGAGCTGTTGCGCTTCAAGGACCGCCACGACCACGACTACTGCCTGGCCCCCACCCACGAGGAGGTGGTCACCGACCTGGTGCGGCGCGAGGTGCGCTCCTACCGCGACCTGCCGCTGAACCTGTACCAGATCCAGACCAAGTTCCGCGACGAGATCCGCCCCCGCTTCGGGGTGATGCGCGCGCGCGAGTTCGTCATGAAGGACGCCTACTCCTTCGACGTGGACGAGGAGGCCGCGGCCGAGAGCTACCGCATCATGCGCGAGGCCTACACCCGCACCTTCCAGCGTCTGGGTCTGCGCTTCGCGGTGGTGGAAGCCGACACCGGCGCCATCGGAGGCTCCTTCAGCCACGAGTTCATGGTCCTGGCCGACACCGGCGAGGACGCCCTGGTGAGCTGCGGCGCCTGCGGGTACGCGGCCAACACCGAGAAGGCCGAGGTGGCCCCCCCCGCGGGCGAGCCCCCCGCGCCGGCGGCGGAGTTGAAGCGGGTGGACACCCCCGGCGTGCACACCGTGGAGGAGGTGGCCGCCTTCCTGAAGGTGCGGCCGGAGGAGGTGGCCAAGACCCTCATCTATCTGGCCGACGGCCAGCCCGTGGCGGCCATGGTGCGCGGCGACCGCGAGCTGAACGAGGTGAAGCTCAAGAACCTGCTGGGCGCGGCCGAGCTG
>MTPE01000410.1 GCA_002011835.1 Desulfarculaceae bacterium JdFR-95
GCCAGACGGGGAAGGCGCGTGTAGCGCAGGGCCAGCAGGAGGCCGAACAGAAGCAGGTAGAAGATGTAGGAGGTAAAGAGCATGATACGCCTCTGGCCCCTGGTCCGGGCTTCTCCCCCGGCCGCCCTGCATATACCCCAAAGGGCTGGCGATCACAACCGCCAGCATCAGCCGGGAGGGGCCGAGCGCCAAGACAGACGCAGACCGCTCCTGCCAAGCAAAGGGTTGACACCCCCTGGGTTCTCCTCTAAAGTTCACGAAATGAACACATCTGCAAAAAAGAGACGCGCCCTGAGTTCGTTTCTTTTTTGGGGGATAAGCAGCAGTCGTTCCGAGTCTTGTTCGAGGGCCCCCTGGAGCGGTCAAGCGGGATTCCTGGCCAAAGAGGCGCAACCAAGCATCGGCCCATGAAGGAGACCTACCACAAAGTGATCGAGCCCCCCCGTGGCTGGGGGAGGATCAATTGGGCCGAGCTCTGGCACTACCGGGACCTGTTCTACTTCATGGTGTGGCGCCAACTGAAGGCGCTCTACAAACAGACCGTGCTGGGCTTCACCTGGGCGGTGATAAATCCCTTTTTTCAGATGGTGGTGTTCTCGGTGGTGTTCGGGCGCCTGGCCCGCATCCCCAGCGACGGCATTCCCTATCCCATCTTTACCTACACCGCACTGCTGCCGTGGACCTATTTCGCGGGTTCGCTCACCACGGCCGCGGACAGCCTGACCACCACCGCCCCCATCTTCACCAAGGTCTATTTTCCCCGCCTCATCATCCCGGTGACCCCGCTGTTGGCCAAGCTGGTGGACTTCGCCCTGGCCTTCACCGTGCTGGGGGGACTGATGGTCTGGTACCGGGTGGTGCCCAGTTGGCAGGTGGTGTTCCTGCCCTTGCTGGTGCTGCTCATGGTGCTCACCGCCCTGGGCCTGAGCCTGTGGCTGAGCGCCTTGGGCCTGCAGTACCGGGACGTGCGCTTCGGGGTGCCCTTCCTCACCCAGGTCATGATGTACGCCGCGCCGGTGGTGTGGCCGGTGTCCCTAGTGCCGGAGAAGTACCGCCTGCTCTACGGGCTCTATCCCATGGCCGGGGTGATCGAGGGCTTTCGCGCCGCCTTGCTGGGCCGGGGGACCATGCCCTGGGACCTGATCGCCGTGGGCGGGGCTTCGGCCTTGGTACTGGCGGTGGGGGGGTTGCTGTTCTTCGCGCGGCGCGAGCGGTTCTTCGCCGACGTGGCCTGACCCAAGGAGTAGCCAGGTGTCGCTGCCGGCCATAGAAGTCTCGGGCCTGGGCAAATGCTACCGCATCGGCCTGCGAGAGGAGCTGCCCGACACCCTGGTGGGCTCCTTGGCCTCGTGGCTCACCTCGCCCTGGAGCAACTTCCGGCGCCTGCGGGGGCTGACCCGCTTCGAGCGCGAGGAGGGTGAGGACATCATCTGGGCCTTGCGCGAGGTGTCCTTCCAGGTGGCCGAGGGCGAGGTGGTGGGGATAGTGGGCAAGAACGGAGCCGGCAAGAGCACCTTGTTGAAGGTCCTGGCCGGCATCACCAGCCCCACGCGGGGTCGGGCGGTGATCCGGGGCCGCATCTCCAGCCTCCTGGAGGTGGGCACCGGCTTCCACCCCGAGCTGACCGGGCGGGAGAACGTCTATCTCAACGGCGCCATCCTGGGCATGACCCGTAAGGAGATAGACCGCAAGTTCGACCAGATCGTGTCCTTCGCCGAGGTGGAGCGCTTCATCGACACGCCGGTGAAACGCTATTCCTCGGGTATGGCCGTGCGCCTGGCCTTTGCCGTGGCCGCCCATCTGGAGCCGGAGATCATGCTGGTGGACGAGGTCTTGGCGGTGGGCGACGCGGCCTTCCAGGCCAAGTGTCTGGGCAAGATGCAGGACGTGGCCGGCCAGGGGCGCACGGTGCTGTTCGTGTCCCACAACATGGCCGCGGTCAACCGCCTGTGCTCGCGGGCCTTGCTGCTGCATCAGGGGCGCCTGGTGAGAGAGGGCCCTACCACCGAGGTGACCGCAGCCTATCTCTCGGGGAGCTTCGGGGGAGTGGGCCAGGAAGAATGGGACGAACAGGAGTCTCCGGGAGAAGGCGGGGTGAAGCTGTTGGGAGTGCGCCTGACCAACTCCCAGGGAGAGCCCGTGGCCCAGGCGGAGGTGGGGGACGAACTGCATCTGACTCTTCGCTATCGGGTGGAGAAACCGGGCTTGCGCTTCCGCTGCTGCGCCACCTGGTACACCCAAGGCACCTGCGCCTTCAGCTCCGTGGAGCCCCGGGAGGAGGTGCGCGCGCGGCCCGGCATCTACAGCTCCACCCTGGTCATCCCCCCCCATCTGCTGGCCGAGGGCGAATATTCCATCATGGTCTCCATCTTCGCCTCCCGGGGGATCAAGTCCCACTACGTGCGCCCGCGCCACGTGCTCATGGTGCAGGTCAGCGATCCCCTGCGGGGAGACTCGGCCCGGGGAGACTATGCCGAACGCCTGGCGGGAGTGCTTCGCCCCCGACTGAGGTGGCGGCTGCGACGGGAAGAATAGTCCCCCAGGCTCAGGCGGCGGGGCCGCGGTCCTCCTCCGAGCCGCGCCAGCGAATCTCCCGCCCGGCGCTTATCTCGCCGGATGATCCTGGGGCCAGGTCTTCTCCCCGCCAGGCATGGGCCAGGTCTTGCCAGCGGAAGTAGCGGGCCGAGGCCATATAGACCGAGGAGAAGAACCCGTACTCGCGGAGTTCTTCCAGCTTGGCGCCCGGCTCCAGGCTTATGCGGTCGCTCACCTCGCAGCGCCCCTCTCGAAAGCGCAGACACCGGCTGAGGGACAGAGGCATCCTCTGGCGCGTGGTCAGGAACCGACCGATGATGAGATGCTTGCGCACGAAGTCGTTGAGTTTCCGCCACCGTCCCACCGTGAGGTTGAAGAGGCGGAACCCCAGCAGGCGCACCGGGGTCATCACCCGGTCCGGCTTGTAGGCGAAGAAGGGAGCTTCCACCCTTATCTCGGCGGCAGGGCGCAAGGGCTGCTCATCTCCCGGCCGCAGCCCTCCTGCATCCAGGCGCGGGAAGGTGGTCCACAACTGGGTGGTGAGGTGCCGGCCCCCCTGCAGACGGCCCGCATACCCGCAGGAGCTGAATATCAGCCGGGGGGGGCGCTTGCCAAAGACCTTGATCACTCCGCCCTTGGATGCGCCTATCACCGTATAGGTGTCGGCGTCGGAGCGCACATACAAACCCGCCTGCGGCCAGAGACGCTCGAACTCCCTTTGCCAGGGAAGCGTTTCGCCAGGGTAGTCGCCTTCCTCCGCCAGGGCCTCCAAGGCCAGCACATAGCTGGTGGCCATGGGAACCGCGTTGCGCATCTCGGCCTCGGCCAGCCCGGAGGAGTACCCCTGGGCCAGACCTTCGGCCCCTTGCCGGGCCATGGCCTCGGCCACCGGGAGGTAACGCGCGAACACCTCGAAGCCCCCCGGAAAGAAATGGGGGCAGGAACGCGAGCCATACTCGCCCCCGATGCTGCCATCGGGATGGAGGAAATAGGACAGGAACTCCAAAGAGCGGGCCACGGCCTGCAGGCACGCCTCGTCGCCACCGCTTTCCAAGAAATAGATGGCCTGGTAGTGAGTGTCCAAGGTCTGGTAGCCAGGGTCCGCCCCTTCGTACTCCAGGAACCAGCCTTCCGGGGACTGGCGCCGGTAGACCTCGGCCATCAGCTCCCGCGCCCGCCGGGCATAGACCTCCTCCCCGCTCAGGCGGGAGAGGGCCAGCAACCCCGCCGCGGCGCCTGCGCGATGATTGCTGATGAAACCATGCGCCTCGTCCCTGGTCACCAGGCAGTCCCCCGCCCGCCGCATGGCCGCCAGCCAGGACCCGCGTAGCTCCGGGGACACCTCCTCACCCACCAGGGAAAAGGCCGCCGCCATGTCCACCAGGGTGAAGGCCGCGGCCATCCAGCTCTTCTCGTGGGGATACAGGTGATCGAAGGAGCCGTCCGCCTCCTGGCCACGCAGCCAGAAGCGCACCGCCTGGCTCAGCCAGGTCAACAGCGCAGGCTGGCGGTAGTAGCGGTTGCCCGGAAACCGGTGCCGATACAAGAAGGCCAGCACGCGGACCGCCCGTTGCAGATCCTGGTTGGCGAAGTCCTTGGTGGCCCAGGCCCAGTATTCGCGGTCGAAAGAGCCGCCAGAGACAGAGGTGGGACAACGATCCAAGGCCGACAGCAGCCGGGGCACCTCCCTCAGCAGCTCGGCCTGGTAGAAGCGCCTCCGCTCGCGGCGCTGGTGGAACTTCCCGCCTGGTCCCTGGTTCATGCTCGCCTCACCCCCGGCCCCCGTCCGAGATAAAGCGAGAATACCATAGCTGGAAGCTGAGCAGGGCCCACAGCTTGCGGCCGTGATCCGCGCGGCGGCGGCGATGTTCCCTCAAGAGCCGTCCCACCTCCGCGGGGTTGAACACCCCTTGCGCCTCCAGGCGTCGCGGGGCGCACAGCTCCTCCAGCAGATCCCCAAACACTTCCCGCACCCAGATCGCCGAGGGCGGGCCGAAACCCTTCTTGGGCTTGTTCAGGATCGCGGGGGGAAGAATCCCGTTCATGGCCCTGCGCAACAGCTCCTTGGGCCGCCCTCTCCTCATCTTCACCCACCAGGGCAGGGGGTTTATGAATTCCAACAGCTCCAGGTTGAGCAGGGGGACCCGCCCTTCCAGGGAGGCGGCCATCATCATGCGGTCGGCCTGGAAGAGTCCGTTCCCCTCCAGGAAGAAGAGGGCGTCCAGATGCATGATACGGCTCACCAGGTCCTCGCCCTCCAGCTCGGACATGACCCGGCGTACCGGCTCCAGGGTGTCTCCTTCCACCTGCCGCAACACCTCCGGCCGCAACAGGCGCTGTTTCTCCTGGTCGTCGAAGTAGCCCATCCAGAGGAAGTGCTGCAGCTCCGGTGGCAGGTCCACTCCCTTGACGAAGCGCTTGGCCTTGAACTCGAAGCTCATGTAGCGGTCCGAGACCGGCAGGCGGTTGATCAGGGCCGGGATCAATCCCCGGGTGAGCCAGCCGGGGAGACGGCGGTAGATGCGGGCCAGACGGTGGGCGCGATAGGTGGGATAGCCGGCAAAGATCTCGTCCCCGCCCCATCCCGTGAGCACCACCTTGACCCGCTCGCGGGCAAAGCGGGACAAGGCCAACAAGGGCAGTACCGTGGAGTCGCCGAAGGGCTCGTCCAGGCACTCCGCCACTTCCCACAGGGAGCGCTCCAACCGGGGGCGGTCGAAGGTGAGCTGATGGTGGTTCAGGCGCAGGCGCTCCGCCACCTGGAGGGCGTCCTGCGACTCGTCGTGCGTGGCCTCGGTGAACGACAAGGCGAAGGAGTGCATCCTCTGGCCGGCCCGGGCGGCGAAATAGGCCACGGCGGAGGAGTCCAGCCCCCCGCTCAGGAACACCCCCACCGGCACGTCGCTCATCAACTCCAGCCCCACTGCGCGCTCCAGCCGCGACAGAAGCTCCCGGCGCGCCTCCTCGAACTCCATGGCCGGCCCCCCACCGTACCGGGGGGTCCACCAGCGGGTGATCCGCGGCCTGCCCTGGGCAAAGACCAGGTGATGTCCGGGAGCCAGTTTGCGAATCCCGGCGAAAGGCGACTGGGGGCTGGGGACATAGCCGAAAGAAAAGAAGCGATACAGGGCGGTCCAGTCTGGCCGCCCCCCTCCGGGGAGCAGCGGCAACAGGGCCTTGGCCTCGCTGGCAAAGGCCATCCCCCACGGAAGTTCGGCCAGGTACAGTGGTTTTATGCCCAGCCGGTCCCGGGCCAGAAAGAGCCGCCGCCGAGCCGTGTCCCACACCGCAAAGGCGAACATCCCGTTCAGACGCTGCAGGCATCGTGCCCCCCACTGCTCGTAGGCGTGCAACACCGTCTCGGCATCGGAGCGGGTGGAGAACACGTGGCCCCGGTCCTCCAACTCCCGGCGGAGAAGGGCATGGTTGTAGGTCTCGCCGTTGTAGACGATCAACAGGGAACGGTCTTCGTTGTAGATGGGCTGGTCGCCGGTGGCCAGGTCCACGATGGCCAGGCGGGTCATGCCGATCTGGGCCCCGGGTTCGCGGTGAAGGCCATGGGAGTCGGGACCTCGGTGGCGCAGCGCCTCCAGCATGGGCTGGGCCGCCTCCGGGGCCAGCTCCTGCCCATCGGCAGCCACTATCCCGAAGATGCCACACATTATCCGGCCAAGCTTCCCCCAGGCCGGCGGCGGAGCACCAGGTTGGAGTGTTGCCACTCTCCCAAGGCTTCGAGCTGGGCCTGCTCCACCGGCTCCAGCCTCCCGTCCTCCTCGGATATGAGGGCCATCTCCAGAGCCATCTCCTCCAGCAAGCGGAAGAACCGCTCCCCCGCGCAACCCGCCTCGGCCAAAGTGGCAGGGGCGAACTCACAGAAGGACACCAGAGTGGGGTTGTCGGCCACCACCCGTCGCATGCCGGCCAGGACCTGGCACTCGGCTCCCTGGGTGTCGATCTTGATGAAGTCCACCCGAGTCCCGGGCGGGAAGTAGTCGTCCAGACTCACCATCTCGATCTCGATGCTAGCGTGGCTGTAGCGGTAGGGGAAGATACGGCTGTCGCCGGAGTGCTCCCGGCGGATGAACAGGCGCGCCCGGCCCGTGTGCTCACCCACCGCCTTGGGCACCAGATCCACATTGGCGGCCTGGTTGGCCTCCAGGTTGCGTCTCAACATGCCCAGGTTGACCGGATCGGGTTCGAAGGCCACCACCCGGCCCGAGGGCCCCACCAGACGCGACATGGCCAGGGTGAAAAGCCCCACGTTGGCTCCCACGTCGACCACGGTCATGCCGGGCTCTATGAACTGGG
>MTPE01000408.1 GCA_002011835.1 Desulfarculaceae bacterium JdFR-95
CCTGCGCCTGGCCCACTGGCCCGCGGCCAGCCTGCCGCGGGGGCACTTCTCCTCCTTGCGGGCGGTGCAGGGCCGGGTGGTGCGTGCGCCCCTGTATCGGGGCGAGGTGGTCCTGGCCAGCAAGCTGGCCCCCAAGGGCCTGGCCGGGGGGTTGTCGGCGGTGGTGCCGGCGGGCTTCCGGGCCATGACGGTCAAGGTGGACGAGGTGATCGGCGTGGCCGGGTTCGTGCAGCCCGGCGACCGGGTGGACGTGCTGGTCACCCTGGAACGGGGCCCCTACCGCGACGACCCGGTGACCCGCATCGTGTTGGAGGACGTGAAGGTCCTCACCGTGGGCGGAAAGCTGGAGGAGAAGGCCAAGTCCGGCCGTCCCCGGCGGCACAAGGCCAGTGTGGTCACCTTGCAGCTCACGCCCCAGCAGGCCGAGACCCTGGCCCTGGCGGCCACCACGGGCAAGCTCTTGTTGGCCCTGCGCAACCGGGCCGACGACCGCCGGCCGACCACGGCCGGAGTGCGCCTGACCGCCCTGGCTCCGCCCCAGGTGGTGTCCACCGCGACCGGGTCGGAGGAGAAGCCCGTACCTCAGGTGGAGGTGATTCGCGGTACGCAGCGTAGCCAACAGAGCCTGGAGTCGCCCACCGCGCCGGGCAAGGCACCGCGCAGGTCGGTGGTGGCCCAGGCCGTGGGGGGGATGGGAGGCATGCGGTGGTCCGTCGCTGGCTCGCGCTAGGGGCCTGCCTGGTGGTGCTGGCCTGGGCCGGGACGGCCTGGGCCGCGGCGCCGGAGCTGGCCGGGCTCACTCTGAAGGTGGGGCACTCGCGCATCGTGGAGGTGCCCCGGGCGGTGGGTAGGGTCAGCGTGGGGCGGCCCGAGGTGGCCGACGTGTTGGTGATCAACACCCACCAGCTCTATCTCAACGCCCGGCGGGTGGGCACCACCAACGTCACCCTCTGGGACCGGCGCGACCGGCTGCTGGGGGTGTTCGAGGTGCGGGTGGTGCGCGACCTCACCCTGCTCAAGGAGCGCCTGCACCAGATCTTCCCCGGCGAGCCCATCGAGGTGCGCGAGCTGGAGGGCGCGGTGGTGCTGTCGGGGCGGGTCTCCACCCCGGAGGTGCGCAAGCGGGCCGAGGAGCTGGCGCGGGCCTTCATCCCGGACCGGGAGATGGGCGAGGGCAAGCACAAGGCCCACACCCTCAAGCAGTACGTGGTCAACCTGCTGGAGGTGGGGGCGGTGCGCCAGGTGATGCTCAAGGTGCGCTTCGCCGAGGTGAGCCGCCGGGCGCTGAAGCGGCTCAACATCAACCTGGGCTTCAGCGACGCGGCGGGCAACTTCATCTTCACCTTCCTGGGCGGGCTGACCGCGCCGGTCCCCCCGCGCGAGGTGGGTCCCCTGTTCGACCTGGGCATCAACAGCAACCGGGTCACCGGGGCCTGGGGCTACCGGGTGGGTTCGGGGCGTCTGTTGGGCTTCATCGACGCGCTGAAGGAGAACGGCCTGGCCAAGATCCTGGCCGAGCCCAACCTGGTGGCGGCCAGCGGCCAGGAGGCCGAGTTCCTGGCCGGGGGCGAGTTCCCCATCCCGGTGCCGCAGCGCGAGAACATCACCATCGTGTTCAAGAAGTTCGGGGTGCAGCTCAAGTTCAAGCCCGAGGTGCTGCCCGACGGACACATCCGCCTGATGGTGGAGCCGGAGGTGAGCGAGCTGGACTTCTCGGCCGGGGTGGCCATAGAGGGCTATGCCGTGCCCAGCCTCACCACCCGCCGGGCCCGCACCCAACTGGAGCTGGCCGACGGCCAGAGCTTCCTCATGGCCGGTCTGTTCCGGGACGACATCACCCAGGTGGTGTCCAAGGTGCCCCTGCTGGGCGACATCCCCATCCTGGGGGCCCTGTTCCGCAGCACCGACTTCCAGAACAAGCGCACCGAGCTGGTGATCGTGGTCACCCCCCAGATCGTCAAGCCCGGCACCACCGCACCCTCCACCCTGCCCACGGACAACGTGCGGGTGCCGGACGACTTCGACCTCTACCTGCTGGGCGAGATGTTCAAGGTGGGTNCGGTCCTGGGTCCCGGCGCGGAGGGTCCGGGCGTACCCCGGAGTCCGCGGGAGCTGGAAGGGAGGTTCGGTCATGAACTGCCCTTCTAGGCTGAGACGGCTGTGGCGCGAGGAGCGCGGCATGGTGGCGGTGATGGTGGCGGCCATGCTCACGGCCCTGGTGGGTATGGCCGGAGCGGCGGTGGACCTGGGCATGATCTACACCGCCCGCAGCCAGCTGCAGAACGCGGCCGACGCCGCCGCCCTGGCCGCGGCCGACACCATCATCACCTACGACGGCACCTTCATCGCCCAGGTGGACTACGACGGCGCCTGGGCCACGGCCCAGCAGATCGCCGGGGCCAACCAGGCCATAGGGGTGAACCTGGCCCTGTTGGAGTCGGACTTCGTGGTGGGCAAGTGGGACCCGGACACCGGCACCTGGGTCAGCACCGGCGCCAGCGACAACCCCGCGGACATAAACGCGGTACAGGTCACGGTGCGGCGCGACGAGCTGGCCAACTCGCCGGTGGGCACCTTCTTCGCCGGCATCGTGGGCGTGGACCAGGTGGGGCTGCAGGCCACGGCCCGGGCCTACATCGGCTACGCGGGCAACGTGCCCGAGGGCGCGGTGGCCCTGCCCATCGCGGTCAAGGCCGAGGCCGTGTTGGGGGACGACGACTCCCCCGACTGCGGCCAGAGCCTGGAGTTCCACTCCGAGCCCGACGAGAACGCGGAGTGGACCACCTTCTTCGACTGGCCGGTGAACGACCCCACGGTGCGCGAGTACGCCAGCGGCTGCCGCACCAGCCCGGCACTCAAGGTGGGGGACGAGATCTTTGTGACCAACGGCAACCTCAGCAACCACACCTTCCAGGCCCTGGCCGACCGCTTCCAGGAGGAGGGCACCGACACCGACGGGGACGGTCAGGCCGACGAGTGGTTGGTGGTGCTGCCGGTGGTCAAGTCGGAGCACCACGGCTGCAGCCACACGGTGGAGGTGGTGGGTTTCGCCTACTTCCTCATCACCGAGGTGCGCCCCGCGCCCTACAAGGACATCGTGGGCACCCTGCAGTGCGGCATGGTGATCCCGGATTCCTCCACCGGCGGCGAGGACTTCGGCGCCCGGGCCGGACACCCCAAGCTGATACAATAGGAGGATGGAGTTGGAGGAGCGCCGCAGCCAGGTCTTGGCCTTGCATCAGACCCGCCAGGGGGCGGAGCGCCTGCGCGAGCTGGTGGGCGCTGCGCCCGCGGCCCAGTTGGTGGGCCTGGAGGGGTCGGTGCCGGAGTTCGAGGCCAAGGCGGCCCGCCTGCAGCCCCAGGTGCTGTTGGTGGAGCTGGCCGGCGGGGTCAACGGCCTGGCCGAGACCCTGGAGCGGCTGCAGCGTCTGGTGCCGGCCGGGGCCATCGTGACCCTGGCCCGCTCGCGCGACCCGGACGACATCCTCACCGCCATGCGGCTGGGGGTGCGCGAGTACCTGGTGGAGCCGGTCACGCCCCAGGCCTTCAACGAGGCGGTGCTGCGTCTGGTGCGTCTGCACGCCGCTGCGGGCGGGCCGGCGGGGCAGGTGGTGGCGGTGATGGGGGTCAAGGGCGGGGTGGGGACCAGCCTGGTGGCGCTCAACCTGGCCTGGTGCTTCAGCCAGGACCCCTCCCGCAGCGTGGCCCTGGTGGACCTGGACCTGTTCGCCGGTGACCTGGCCCTCTTGGCCGACCGGCCGGTACGGCGCGACCTCAGCGAGGCTGCGGCCCATTATCAGCGCCTGGACGCGGTGTTCGTGGCCGGGCTCACCTGCGAGGTGGCGCCGGGCCTGCGCCTGCTGCCCGCGCCGGAGGACCCCGCCGCGGCCGAGGAGGTGCGGGGCGAGCACGTGGCGCGGGTGTTGGAGCTTTTGGCCGACACCCACGGTCTGGTGGTGGCCGACCTGCCCAGCCGCCCGGACGAGGCCGTCCTGGCCGCCCTGGACCGGGCCGAGGTCTTGGTGGTGGTGTTGGAGCCCAGCCTGGTGGGGCTGGCCGGGGCGCGGCGCCTGTTGGGGCTGTTGGATCGGCTGGAGTTCCCCGGTCAGAAGCGCCTGGTGGTGGTCAACCGCTTCGGGCTCAAAGGCGCTCTGGGCAAGGGCGAGCTGGTGCGCGCCCTGGGCGTGGAGCCGGCGGCCTGGCTGCCCGAGGACAGCCGCACCATCCTGGAGGCCGTGGCCAGCGGCCGGCCGGTGTGCCGCGACTGGCCCCGGTCTCGCTGGAGTCGTCGTCTGGCCGCTTTGGCTGAGGATATCGCCGCGCGCCTGCCCGCGGCCAGAAAGGAGGCGCGTGCATGAGCCTGCGCGAGAGACTGGGACACAAGGCGCCCCGCACCGCTCCGGCGGTGGCCTCTCCCGGCGACGACGCCCGCGAGAGCGCCCTGCAGGAGCTCAAGGCCCGGGTGCACTACAAGGTGCTGGACCAGCTGGACCTGTCGGTGCTCTCCCAGCGGCCCGACCACGAGGCCGAACGCGACCTGGAGACCGCCATCCGCGCCGTGATCGCGGCCGAACCCGACCCCCTCAGCCAGGCCGAGCGCGAGCGCCTGGTGCACGAGATCAAGAACGAGGTCCTGGGCCTGGGGCCCCTGGAGCCGCTGTTGGCCGACCCCACGGTGAGCGACATCCTGGTCAACGGCTACAACCGGGTCTACGTGGAGCGCCGCGGCCGCCTGGAGCGGGTGCCGGTGCGTTTCCGCGACGACCAGCACCTGCTCAAGATCATCGACAAGATCGCCAGCGCGGTGGGACGGCGCATCGACGAGTCCTCGCCCATGGTGGACGCCCGCCTGCCCGACGGCAGCCGGGTCAACGCCATCATCCCGCCCCTGGCCCTGGACGGCCCGGCGCTGTCCATCCGCAAGTTCGCGGTGGACGCGCTCACCGTGGACGACCTCATCCGCCTGGGCACCCTGAGTGCGGAGGCGGCTCGGCTCCTGGAGGCGGTGGTCAAGGCCCGGCTCAACGTGGTGATCAGCGGCGGCACCGGCAGCGGCAAGACCACCCTGCTCAACGTACTCAGCTCCTTCATCCCCGAGCACGAGCGCATCGTGACCATAGAGGACTCGGCCGAGCTGAGGCTGCAGCAGGAGCACGTGGTGCGCCTGGAGACCCGGCCCCCCAACATCGAGGGGCAGGGCGAGGTCACCCTGCGCGACCTGGTGCGCAACGCCTTGCGTATGCGGCCGGACCGCATCGTGGTGGGCGAGGTGCGCGGGGGCGAGGCCCTGGACATGATGCAGGCCATGAACACCGGCCACGACGGCAGCCTCACCACCATCCACGCCAACAGCCCCCGCGACGCCTTGCTCCGCCTGGAGACCATGATGTCCATGTCCGGTCTGGATATACCGGACAAGGCCCTGCGGCGGCAGATCGCCAGCGCCATAGACATCGTGATCCAGGTGGCGCGGCTCTCGGACGGCTCCCGCCGTCTGGTGAGCCTGCAGGAGGTCACCGGCATGGAGGGTGAGATCATCACCATGCAGGAGATCTTCCGCTTCACCCAGACCGGGGTGGACGAGCGCGGCCGGGTCTTGGGCCACTTCGGTCCCACCGGCATCCGTCCCCGCTGTGCCGAGCGCATCGCCGCCCACGGCATCGACCTGGACGGCAGCCTGTTCGGCGGGGAAGAGGCGGTCGCGGCCCGGAGCTATCGCGGCCGCCTGGGAGGCAAGCGATGATCTGGGGCGTGAGCGCACTGGTCTTCCTGGCCGCCCTGTGCCTGCTGGCGGGGGTGGGGGCCCTGCTCCTGCGCCAGGAGTTGGCCCGGCGCCAGGCCCGGCGCCGCCGTCTGGCCGAGCTGGCCCCCTCCGGCCCCAGCCAGGAGCAGGCCCTCCAGGCCATGCTGCGCGACCGCTCGCTGTCCAGCGTGCCCTTGCTGCATCGCCTGCTCATGCGCCTGCCCCGGGTGCGCCACCTGCGCCTGTTCCTGCACCAGGCGGGCAACCCCTGCAACCTGGGCACCCTGGTGCTGATGTGCGCCGCCGCTGCAGCGGTGGGGGCCCTGGCTGCGGGTTGGCAGTGGGGCGCTCCGGCGGCGGCGGCCGGAGCGGTGGTGGCCGGGGGGCTGCCCGTGGTCTGGGTGGCCTGGCTGCGGCGGCGTCGCCTGGCCGCCTTCGACGAGCAGTTCCCCGAGGCGGTGGACCTGATCGCCCGCAGCCTGCGCGCCGGCCACAGCCTGGGCGCGGCCCTGCAGATGGTGGCCGAGGAGATGGAGGACCCCGTGGCCGAGGAGTTCGCCCGCACCTTCGCCGACTATGCCTACGGCAAGGGCATGGAGGACGCCCTGGCCGGCCTGGTGGAGCGGGTGGGCCTGCCGGACCTGAAGTTCTTCGTCACCGCGGTGATCCTGCAGCGGGAGATCGGGGGCAACCTGACCGAGGTGCTGGACAACATCGGCCACATCGTGCGCGAGCGCTTCCGCCTCCTGCGCCAGCTCAAGGCCCTGTCCGCAGAGGGGAGGCTGTCGGGTCTGATCCTCACCCTGGCCGCGCCGGCCATGCTGGGGGTGCTGATGCTCACCAGCCCCGGCTACATCAACATGCTGTTCACCCATCCCATGGGCAAGTTCATGCTCATGGCCGGGGCCGGTTTCCAGCTCTTGGGCATCATCGTGATCCGGCGTCTGGTCAAGCTGGAGGTGTAGTGTCGTGTGGGGCCTGGCACACAGTCTGTTGAACGCGCCGCTGATGGTGGCCTTGCTGGCGGGTGGGGCGGTGTTGTGTCTGGGGGCGGGGGCGGCGGTGCTGGCCCGGGGCCGGGACCCGGCCCGCCGGCGCCT
>MTPE01000409.1 GCA_002011835.1 Desulfarculaceae bacterium JdFR-95
GTGTTGCCGGTGAAGAAGGTGTTGATGCCCAGGGCGGCCAGCACGTTGCTGGTGTCGTTGCGGAAGGCGAACTCGATGCCGCCGCTGGCGTAGAGCATCAGCTTGGTGTTGTTGTCGGTCAGCGTGGCCACCGGGTTGATGTTGGCGTTGAGCGAGGGGTTGATGGTGTCGTTGATGCGGTTGACCAGGGTCTGCAGGTCGTCACTGGCGTTGACCGTGATGGTGTACTTGCGGCGGGTGCCGCTCTCATAGACCCACAGCTCGAAGCTGCCCGACTGGATCTTGTCCGCGAAGGGAAGCGTGTTGCTGCTGTCGTTGAAGTCGGTGGTGGCGTCAGGGCTGGCATAGGTGCCGGTGACGCGGGTGAACTTGGTCAGGCCCACGCCCTGGCTGTGCAGCTTGTTCACCTCCCAGATGATGGTCTCGGCCAGGTCGTTGAGGAAGCTCTGGGTCTGGGGGATGTCCCCGGTGTCGGTGGCGGTACTGCTGGTGGGCAGGCAACCGCCGCGCACCTTCAGCCAGGCCCCGATCTTGCCCCCCGTGATCTGGTCCGGGCCCAGGACCACGTCCGAGCCCCGCCAGATCACCTGGCGCTGGCTGTAGCCCGAGACCTGCTGGAAGGCCAGCACGTCGTCGCCCGAGCGGGGGAAGTCGTCCTGCACCAGGGTGTTGCCGCTACCGGTGAACACGGTGACCGAACCGTCGCCCACCTCGAACCACTGGATGTCCAGATACTCGGCCAGCTTCTCGATCTGGCGCTGACGTTCGTCGCGCAGGTCGTTGGCGCTCTTGCCCCCCGCTTCGTCGGCCACGATCTGGCGGTTCAGCTCCGCGATGCGNCGGCAGGCCGAGTTGACCTCCTCCACCGCCTCGGCCAGGTAGGTGTCCAGATCGCGCCGCACCTGCTCCAGGTCGCGCATCATGGTGTGGAAGCGGTCCACCAGGTTCTGGGAGGTCTGCGCCAGCACCCGGCGCACCGCGGTGGACTCGGGGCTGTTGGCCACGTCCTGCCAGGCCTTGAAGAAGTCGGTGAGCAGCTTGCCCAGGCCGCTGTCGGTGGCCTCGTTGGACAGGGCCTCCAGCCGCTTCAGCTGGGCCAGGCGAGAGTCNNTGTATTGTTCGCTGCTGATCTTGTCGGTCATGCGGGCCAGGATGAGCTTGTCCACGTGCTGGATCACGCTCAGGATCTTGACCCCCCGCCCGTAGTAGCCCTGGCCGGTATCCTCCGGGGTGCGGGTGCCCTGCACCGCCTCCTGCCGGGAGTAGCCCTCGGTGTTGGCGTTGGCCACGTTGTGGCTCACCACGTTGAGCTGACGGGTGGCCGCGTTGACCGCCCAGCGGCTGATGTCCAGCATGGAGTAGATGGACGGCACCTCACACCTCCCGCGTCACCAGGCGCGGCAGCGTGGCCTGGGGGGCGCTGCGCCCGTAGGCCTGGGTCCGGCCCCCGCTGGCCAGCACCGCCATCAGGTGCTCCACCGTGTCCAGGGCCTCCTGTACGAACTCGCGGTTGCCCTGGTTGGTGCGTTCCACCTCTCGCGCCAGGGCGGTCAGTTTGGCCACCTGCTCGCGCAGGGTGGGGCGGTATTCCTCCGGCACCAGGGCCAGCAGCTCGCCCAGGCGGGCGGGCGGCTCCCCGTCCGGGGACAGCTCCGCCGCCAGCCGCCGCCTCCGCTCCTGCACCTCGGCCAGCTTCCCGCACAGCTCCACCTTGCGCTGACTGGTTTCCATGAGCCGCTGGTGACGGCCGGCCAGCAGTATATCCCGCTCCTGCTGCACCACCGCCAGCAGCCTGCGGTTCAGCTCTATCTCTCGAGCCAGTTCGGCCTGGATACGTTTGGCGGTCTGCGACATGGTTACTCTCCCTGGGCTGGAGACATGACGGCGGGACCCACGCCGCGCCGGCCGGCCAGGGGCCGGGCGGGGAAACGCAGGTCCAGGTCGTAGGGCGCCCCGCCGGTGAGGGGCTGGCCGATCTTGACCCCGGGCCGGCCCTGGGCCTGGCGGCTGAGCTGCTGGTAGAGGAGGCGGGCCACCCCCAGGCTCTCGCGCCGCGCGCTGGCGTCGCTCACCGCCTGGTCCAGCATGTCGGTCCACAGCTCCTCGGCCAGCCCTCCGTGCAACAGCCCGCTCTTGTCCACCGTGCGCCGCATCTCCTTCCACAACATCTTCAGGAACTGGGCCTCGAACATCTGGCAGGCCCGTTTCAGCTCGGCCTGACGTTGCTCCTGGTCCTTGGCGCCGGCGGCCTTCCGGCCCTCGGCCGGTCTCTGCGGCAGGCGGCCGGGGGGGCTCTGGCGCCGGTGGAGGTCGCTATAGGGTCCGGGCAGGGCCTGCATCCGCATCACAGGATCTCCAGCTCGGCCTGCAGGGCGCCGGCGGCCTTGATGGCCTGCAGGATGGTGATCAGGTCGCGGGGGGTGGCGCCCAGGGCGTTGAGGGCGCGCACCACCTCGCCGATGGACACCCCCCCGTCCACCACCTGGAGGCGCGCCCGCTGTTCTCCCACCTGCACCTCGGTCTGGGGGGTGACCACGGTCTGGCCCTGGCTGAAGGGCAGGGGCTGGCTCACCTGCTGGCTCTCGGTGACGCTGATGGAAAGCGCCCCGGAGGTGACCGCCACCTTGGAGATACGCACGTTCTCGCCCATGACCACGGTGCCGGTGCGCTCGTCCACCACCACTTTGGCCGGCAGGTCGGGCTTCACCTCCAGGTTCTCCAGCTTGGCCACCAGGCCCACCATGTCCCGATGCGCCTGGGGCGAGAGGTTCACCTCCACCGTGGAGGGGTCCACCGCCCGTGCCTTGAGCCCGGGCAGGGCCTGGTTGATGCGCCGGGCCACGCGGTGGGCAGTGGTGAAGTCGGGGGTGTTCAAGGTGATCACCAGCTTGCGCAGGTCGCCGAAGCGGTAGGGCGGCTCGCGCTCCACCCGCGCTCCTTCGGGGATGCGCCCCACGGTGGGGTGGTTCTTGCGCACGGTGGCGGCCTGTCCTCCGGCCAGGAAGCCGCCCACGCTCACCGGCCCCTGGGCCACGGCGTACACTTTGCCGTCCAGGCCCTTGAGCGGGGTCATGATCAGGGTGCCCCCGCCCAGACTGGTGGCGTCCCCCATCGAGGACAGCAGCACGTCGATGCGCTGGCCCACCCGCGCGAAGGGGGGCAGGGTGGCGGTGACCATAACCGCGGCTACGTTCTTCACCGCCACCTGGTCGGGGGTGACCCGGATGCCCATGCGAGTGAGCATGTTGGTCAGCCCCTGCACGGTGAAGGTGGTGGCCTTCTTGTCCCCGGTGCCGTTCAGGCCCACCACCAGGCCATAGCCCACCAGGGCGTTGCCCCGCACCCCCTTGAAGCGGGCCATGTCCTTGATGCGCACCGCCCCCGCCGACAGGGGCAGGCTCAACAGCCACAGCAGGCTCAGGCTCAAGCAGAGGACCGTACGGTACTTGCTCATGACGCCTGTCCTCCTAGAAGGGCCAGATGTGGTCCAGCAGGCGGGCCAGCCAGCCGGGTTTCTGCTTGTCGGTCAGCACCCCACGGCCGGTGTAGTAGATCTTGGCGTCGGCGATCTGGGTGGACTTGACCGTGTTGTCCGAGGCCACGTCCACCGGCCGCACCACGCCCTCCAGTACGATGTACTGGGTCTCGCCGTTGACCTCGATCTCGCGCGAGCCCCGGATCACCAGGTTGCCGTTGGGCAGCACCTCCACCACGGTGCAGCCGATGGAGGCGGTCATGGTGTCCTCCCGCTTCAGCTCCGACTTGGCGTCGTGCTTGGAGGTGAAGTCGGCCTGGATGAGAGGGTCGGTGTTCTTGGAGCCGGACTCGCGCCGCAGGCCACCGGCCAGGCCGAAGAAGTAGGGCACCCCGGCCTTCCACTCGTTGGTGCGCTCGGCCTTGGTGTCGTTCTTCTTCTTGGCGCTGGCGTTCTCCACGATCTCCACGATGATGATGTCGCCCACCCGCCGCGCGCGCAGATCGGTGAACATGTCCGAGCCCGCCTCGGTGAACAGGGAGCCGAAGGCCGGCGGCTGGGGGCGATAGTCGGCCGCGGGCCGGGTGGGAGGCGGCACCGGCCGCCGGCTGTCCACCCGGTGAGGATCGCTGGCGCAGCCCACACCCAGGACCAGCACCGTGGTCAACAACACCATGATCCGACGGGATCGCATCACGTCTCTCTCCCTAGAATTGCACCACCACCGTACCCGCGTCCAGCACCCGGCCGTAGACTTCGCGCTTGCTGGCCAGGTTGGTGAGGCGGATGTTCATGCCCTTGTAGCCGGTCTGTTCCGCGCGGCCCTTGGCGATCACCTTCAGCGCCCCCTTGACACAGACCATGCGCACCACGTCGCCCCGGCGGATGAGGGGCACCCGCTCCAGACGCTCCAGCTCCAGGGGCTGGCCCGCGGCCACGGGGAAGCGGGTACGCAGGCCCACCAGGTCCTGGGGCCGGCTGGTGACGCTGCCGCGGATGTCGCTGACCCGGGTGTAGACTACCTTGAGGTCCTCCGGGGCCAGCACGTGGCGCCGGCCCAGGGCGTGGGCCGCCACCACCACCCGGTCGTAGAGGTCCACCCGGCCCACCACCCGGCGCTGGGCGGCCAGGCTGCCGTCCACCAGGAAGGTGATACGCGCCGGCACCCGCCCCGCCAGGCGGCCGGTGGGGAAGTCCACCCGCGTGGTGAGGCGGCCGGCGGGCAGAATCAGGTCGCGGCCCGCCTCCAGCACCCGGATGTCGGCCCGGGCCAGGCGCGGTCCCAGGCGCTTCTCCACCGCCGCGGTGTAGATGGTGATGATCCGGTCGGTGGTGACGCGCTGGGTGCCGCGCCGCACCACCACCTCCGCGGGCAGGAGCACACTCAGGTGGCGGGGCAGGCGGGCCTGGGCCAGCAGAGCGCGCAGGCGCCGTCCCGAGACCCGTGCCTGACGGCCGGCTCGGGGCGCGGCCATCACCGTGACCTTCTCCAGGCGCCGGCGCAGGCCGGGGGAGATGTGCTGATCCGGCGCCACCAACTGGGCCAGGGTCACCTTGCCTCCGCCCACCTCCACCTCCTGGGCGAAGGAGAGCACCCCCGCCGCCGGTGCCGCCCCCGCGGTCAGCACCAGGGTCAGCATCAGGAGGATGGCTGCCGCGGCTCTGCCCTTCATGGCCCTACTCCTAGCGCTTGACGTTGTTGGCCAACTGCAGCATCTGGTCCGAGGTCTGGATGGCCTTGGAGTTGGCCTCGTAGGCCCGCTGGGCCACGATCATGTTGACCATCTCCTCCACCACCGCCACGTTGCTCATCTCCAGGAAGCCCTGGGCGATGGTGCCGTACTCGCCGGTGCCGGGCGTGCCCTCCACCGCGTCACCCGAGGCGGGGGTGGGGATGAACAGGTTCTTGCCCTTGGCGAACAGGCCCGCCTTGTTGGGGAACTTGTAGATGGTCAGCTGGGCCTGGGCCAACTGGGTGCCGTCGCTGGCCAGGGCGGTGATGGCCCCGGAGGGGTCGATCACCAGGCTGGTGGTGCCGTCGGGCACCGTGAACTGGGGCTGCAGGATGTAGCCGTGGCTGTCCACGATCACCCCGTTGTTGTCCAGCTTGAAGGCCCCGTTGCGGGTATAGACCTCCTGGTCGCCGGCCAGGAGCTTGAAGAAGCCCTCGCCCTCGATGGCCAGGTCGAGCTGGTTGCCGGTCTGCTGGTAGTCGCCCTGGCTGAACAGCTTCTGCACCGCCACCGGCCGCACCCCCATGCCCACCTGGATGCCCGAAGGGATGAGCTGGCCCGTGGCCTGGGCCGCGCCGGGCTGGCGCAGGGTCTGGTAGAGCAGGTCCTCGAAGTCGGCCCGGCTCTTCTTGAAGCCCGCGGTGTTGACGTTGGCCAGGTTGTTGGCGATCACGTCCATGTTGAGCTGCTGGCCCAACATGCCCGTGGCCGCGGTCCAAAGGCTCCTCATCATGGCGCCGAATCCTCCTTAGGCAATATGGCTCAGGCCACCCGGCCCACCTGGGTGGCGGCCTTGGTGTCGATCTCCTGCATCACCTGGATCGCCTTCTGGTACGACTCGAAGGCACGGAAGGCCTGGATCATCTCCACCATCTCCACCACCACCTTGGCGTTGGAGCGCTCCAGGGCACCCTGGATCAGGCCGTAGTCCTTGGCCGGACGCTTGGCCGGCGGGGTGCCGCCCTTGCCCGTCCACAGGTTGTAGCCCGCCTTCTCCAGGTTGTTGGGATCCACCGCCTCCACGATCTCGATCCGGCCCACGATCTCACCGTCCTGGGTGATGTTGCCCTCCTGGTCGATGGTCACGCGGCCGCCCTCCGGGTTGAGGGAGATGGTGGTGCCCCCCGCCCCCAGCACCGGGTAGCCGGCCTGGGTCACCAGGGTGCCATCCGCATCCATGGTGAAATGACCCGCCCGGGTGAGCCGGATGCCCTGGGGCGTGCGCACCTGGAAGAAACCCTTGCCCCGGATGGCCAGGTCCAACTGCTCGCCGGTCACCTGCACCGGGCCCTGGCTCATGTCCGTATAGACCTGGCGGTCCATCAGGTCGCTGAAGCGCATGCGGTCGGCCTTGTAGCCGGCCGTGTTGAGGTTGGCCAGGTTGTTGGAGATGATCTCGATGTGCCGCTGCTGCACCAAGCTGGCGTGTACCGCGTCGGCGAATCCGAAGCTGTAGGGCATGGCCTCTTCACCCCTTGTCCTGCGGAGACTCGCCTTTGGGTATAGCAACCTCCGTGCCAGCTTTCCGTACGTCGTCTTGCAGGGAGTCGGACGCGTAACCGTGCGTCATGACGAACGAATATCGTTTGTGCTTCCCGTGGGGGGTGTGCGCGGACTTCCCCCCCGCCGCG
>MTPE01000105.1 GCA_002011835.1 Desulfarculaceae bacterium JdFR-95
AGGGCCGGCCTCGCTTGGGGGGCGGGCTCAGGCGCGGGCGCCGTGCGAGAGCTGCACCGCCCGGCGGTCGAAGCGCTCGGCCACCACCAGCTCGAAGTCCTTGCCCAGATAGCGCCGCTGTTGGTGCAGGCGCTGTTTCACTTCCTCCCACAGCTCCTCCAGGGCGGTGGGGGTGTCCACCTGCTGCAGGCGAGAGACGATCTGGGCCAGCAGGCGGGCGCGCAGGCGTTCCAGGTTCATCTCGTAGAGGTCGCGCAGGGTCTGTTGGCGTTCGGGGCTGAGGGGCAACTCCAGGCCCTCTTCCCAGGCGCGGAGGAATATCGCTTCCAGGCGGTCGGGGCGGGTGACGCGGGCCATGCGGCGGCGTACCTTCTCCACCATCTCTTCGCCCAGGCGGGCCAGGTTTTCCTGGAAGGCGGCTTCCAGGCGCTGTCCGTAGTCCAGGGTGTGGTAGTGGGTGAGTTTCAGGCGTTTCAGCTCGCGGTGGTAGATACGCTTGAGCTTGCCCACGGTGCGGGCGCGACGTACGGCCTCGATCTTGCGGCCCAGGCGCAAGGGATCGGCGATGTCCAGGCTGAGGATGGCGCGCTGGGGGTCCCAATCCAGGCGCAGCCCCTCGCGGGCGGTGAGGAGGTTTTTCAACAGGCCGCGGTTGTGGACCAGGATTTCGGGTCTCAGGCGGGTCACGGCCTCGTTGACCATCTCGAACTTGCGATCCATGACTCGGGCCAAGGGCTGGAAACTGAGGTGGCGGGGCTGGGGTTGCAGGTCCAGCTCTCGCACTGCGGCCAGGCCCAACAGGAGCAAGCGTACCTGGTTGGCGTAGGTGAGGCGGCCCACGGCGGCGGAGTAGCCGCTGATGTAGAGGGGGTGGTCCTGGTCCACCAGGGCGGTGAGGAGGTAGTCTTTCACTCCTGGGGGCAGGGTTTCCAGGCCGCGGTAGAAGCGCAGGGCCTCGTAGAGGTCGCGTTCGAAGTGGGTGGGGCCCATGGAGCGCAGGCCCTTGAGGCGGTAGATGTAGACCACGGGCACCGACTGGTGGAGGAGCATGAGGTCCAGCCAGTCGATGTACCAGAGTTGGCGCAGGCGCAGCAGGCGGTTGAGGCCGGCGCGCAGGACGCCTTGGCGGAGCAGTTCTTGGCGGTCGCGGTGGGGCAGTCGGGTGGTGTCCAGCAGGTGGCGGAGGCTGGCGGTGGGGGCCTCGCCGCGCTGGATCTCGCAGTAGTGTTCGAAGGCCAGGTTGCGTCGGGCCTGTTCCTCCAGCAGGTGTTGCTGGGCCTGGAGGGCGGTGCCGCGGGTGTGGAGCAGTTCGCGCACTTGGCGCAACAGTTCGTAGAAGCGTTCCAGGAGGTCCTCGCTGAGCAGTCCCTCGCGGCGGGCGGCGGTGGTGATCACGGACAAGAGGAACAGGGCCTCGGTGAGGGGCGGGTCGCGTCGTTCCACCACCTCCTTCAGGCCCAGCAGGCAGGCCTCGCCGCAGACCACCTGGCGGAAGCGGTCGTGGTGTTCCAGGAGGAAGGCCAGATGCTGGCGGTCGTGTCGGCCCAGGTTGAAGCGGGCGCACACCGCGGCCAGGCGGGCGCGTCCTGCCACTGGGGGCAGGTCTTCGGGGGCATAGAACAACAGCGCCAGCATGAGCAGGCGTTCCAGGCGGGGTTGGCCGGCCACCAGTTGGGCCAGGGAGGCGGTCAGCTCCTGGAACTGCAGGGGTGAGACGCCCACGATACCGGCGGCGGTGGGGCCGAACTCGGCCCGGGCCATCTCGTGGCTTTGCTGCATGTCCTGGAACAGCTCCAGGCGGCGGTGGTGCAGGGCGCTTAGCTTGTGGGCCGCGGCCAGGCGGCGGGCGGTATGGGGAGAGTCCACGGGATGGGGCAGGAGCCGGGCCATGAGGTGGGGGCAGTGGGTGACCAGGCGCTCCA
This sequence comes from Desulfarculaceae bacterium JdFR-95, assembly GCA_002011835.1. GTDB lineage: Bacteria > Desulfobacterota > Desulfarculia > Desulfarculales > Desulfarculaceae > Desulfocarbo. The sequence goes on from MTPE01000105.1 coordinate 1,923, forward strand.
GGTTGGCGGCGAAGGTAGGCAGGTGGAAGAGCTGGCTCCAGAGGTAGGATTCCAGACGGCGTACCAGGCGGCTGCGGCGGCGGCGCATCTGGGCCAGGCGGGGGTCGCGGCTGCGGCCCTGGGCGGCCAGGAAGCGGCCCACCTCGTGTAGGCGGCGGTCCATTGCGGCCAGGCGGGCGTCGGGCACCGCGGCTAGGTCTTCCTCCAGGGTACGGGCCACATCGCCTTCCAGGCGGGCCAGTTCGCCGTCGGCGTCCACGAAGCGGGGNATGAGGGCGCCGGTGGCTGCGTCTTCCACCAGGTAGAGACCGGTGTCGCCCAGGTAGGCCTCGCCCTGGCGGGCCATCTGCTGGCGCAGGCGGGCCAGGCGTTGGGGGGCCAGCTCCTCCAGGGGCAGGGAGAGCAGGGCCTCGCGCAGCATGGCCAGACGGGCTTGTCGTTCGGCGATGCTGTCGGCCTCCACCAGGGGGTTGAGGTTGAGGATGCGGCGTTCGCTGGCGTGGACCAGGATCCACAGCAGGGTGAAGCCGGCGGTGGCGCCCAGGTGGGGCAGCAGGCGTCCGCTGCCGTGCAGCTCGCAGGTGAGCAGGGCGCGGAAGAAGTAGGGCCGGGCGGTGGTGCCTTCGGGGTAGAAGCGACCCACGAAGCGCCGTACCAGTTGGCACAGCTCCACCACCTCCTCCAGGCGGGCCAGCTTGTCGGGTTGGTAGTCGGCCATGGCCTCTTTGCGTCGGGGGCCGGCCGCCTCCAGCTCGCGCCAGGTGTCCAGGAACTCGAACAGGTTGAACAGCTTGAGCATGCGGCGGGTGGCCTGGGCCTGCACCCCGCCCAGTGGGTGATGCGTGCGTTGAGTAGTTCCTCCCAGGTGGTACGCGGGTCGGTCACCACCCGGATGGCGTCGTCGTACAGGGCGAACAGCTCCTGCACCTGGCGTCCGGTGAGGCCTCCGGCGCTGGCCGCGGCGGCCTCGGCCACGGACAAGAGGCGGTAGAGGCGCAGCAGGCTCACCGCCTCCTCCAGGCTGGTGTAGCGGCCCAGGTCGGTCAGCGGCTGCAGGGTGGTCTCGGGCAGCTTGCCGAAGGTGACCCGGGTCATGGTGGAATGGCCCAGCACGATGAGGTAGAGTTGCATCAGGGGGCCTTCGGCTAGGCCCATGAGGGCCAGTTTCTCCAGGTTGGCCAGCACCGCGGTACGCGGCCCCAGGCGGCCTTCGGGGTTGAGGCGCTCTTCCATCTGGGCCAGGCGGGGGGCCAGCTCCATCAGGCGCAGCACGTCGGCCAGTTGGGGGTGGCGCTGGGCGCTCTCGAAGGGCTTGCGCAGACGGCTCAGCTCCAGGCCGGGCATGCCCTCCAGGCGGCCTTGGCGGATCTGCTCCAGGATGTCCAGCACCTGGCGCACGTAGGTGAAGGAGTCCTTGTAGGCGGCCAGCAGCCGCCGGTCGCAGCCGGCCAGGCGCTGGCGGCCCAGGCGGCTCTCCAACTGGGCCAGGGTCACCGGCGGCCGCCGCTTGACCCCCTGCAGGACCAGGAAGGTGTCGGGGAAGTCGCCGTCGATCTGGTAGCGGGCCTCCCACTCGCGGCGCTGCAGTTCGGGCAGGATGCTGTCTTGGCGGCGCAGGTGGAAGAAGGGCCCGAACCAACGCTGCCAGGCGGCCAGGGTGCGGCGGGCCGAGCCCCGAGGCAGGGGCAGGTCCTGATGGGGCAGGCGGTCTATCTCCTGGGGCGAGACCCGGGCCAGGTTGCGGCCGTCCAGCAGCCCCTGGGCGGTCTCATGATACAGGCCCAGTCCGGCCAGGAAGGCCTCGAAGTCGAAGCGGTTGACCGTGAGGGTGGTGTCCGCGCCGCTGCGGTAGCGGCGATAGGTGCGATAGACGTGGCTGAACAGGAGGAATCGTTTCAACTCTCCTTGGCTGGCGAAGCGCACGGTGAGGTTGCGGCGGCTGCCTTCCAGGGGGCGGTCGGCGAACACGATCAGTTCGCCTTCGTCCTCCAGCAGGTCCCAGAGGCGTCCGGCCACGAAGTAGCCATAGGCCTCGCGGCGGCGGTGTTCCAGGCCGTTGCTCCCCTCGCCGGGCGAGGACCCCAGGCCGAAGGACACCGGGTCGCCCACCATCACCACCGCGGACAGGGGGTCGCCGGACTCCCTCTCGTGCAAGCTCTCCAACACCTGGAACTCCAGGTGGGGCATGCGGCTCTGCAGCTCGGGCAGGATCAGCTCGTGGTCTTCGGCCAACAGCCCCACGCGCAGGGTCTCGGCCAGGCGCCGGGAGAGGAGGTTCTCCAGAAAAGAGACGATTTCGTCGGTGAGCGCCTGCACCTCCACCAAGAAGTGGGCCACGAACTGGCGCGGGATCAGGTAGAAGGGCCGTCCGGTGCGGGTGAAGCGGATGAGCAGGCCCAGGCGCTTGAAGATGTCGTTGAGGGTGCGGTGGTGGCGGGCCACCTGGTCGGGGTCGCCCAGGTCCAAGCTCTCCAGGAGGCTGGCCTCGCTGGCGGGCAGGACCACCTGCTCGAACAGGCCCAGACCATAGGCGTTGCCCCCGAAGCGGTCGGGCAGGAAGGGGGGGTGGTCCTCGGCCGGGAAGGTGCCCAGGGGCACGTCCTCGGGGTCTATGCCCAGCTCCTCGAAGCGGTCCGGCGAGATGAAGCGGTACAGGCCCGAGAACCGCGCCACCTCCGGCGGCGAGGGGGCCATAATGGTGGGCATGTTCTCTCCCTCCCGGAGAAAGGGGATTGCCGCCCAAAGGTGATGGTAGCCCCGGCCCGCGGTGGTGTCAACGCCGGGGACCGGCTTGACATCGGTTAGACATTTCGCCTTCAGGGCCGGGTACATACGGTGGCGGGCCGAGCCCGGGGGAGCTGCTTTCCCCCGCCTCTGCTCCGGCCCGGGGGCAAGCCAGGTACAGGGGGCTTACCGGAGACTCGTTCCGTAGCCTTTTGTCTCACCCTCCCCGCCGGCCCCTCAGGGTATCACCAGGCGCTGGCCGGGGCGGATCAGGGAGCCGGTGATACGGTTGGCCCGGCGCAGGGCCTCCAGCTTCACCCCGTGGCGCCGGGCGATGGCGCTCAGGGTGTCGCCGGTGCGCACCACCACCGTGCGCGGCCGGCCGGGGGGAGAGGAGGGGGCCGGGCCTGCCTGGCGCCGCAGGGCGGCCAAGCGCGCGGCCAGGTCCTTGGCCCCGCCCGGCGGCACCTGCAGGGTGACCTTGCCCGCGGGCAGCCAGTAGGTGCGCAGCTCCGGGTTGAGCTCCATCAGCTCGCGCACCGTACTGCCGCAGGCCGCGGCCAGCAGGCGCAGGTGCAGGGGTCGGCGGTTGACCAGGGTCACCTTGCGGCTGGGTCGGGGGCGATAGAGGTGCTCCGGGGGCAGGACGTAGCCGTAGGCCGCCGGCCGGGAGAGAATGATTTTGGCCGCCATGATGCGGAACAGGTAACGCATGGTCTCCCGGGGCAGGTAGAGGTGGTAGTAGTCCTTGACCCCCTGTTCGGCCACCTCCCGGCGCAGGCGCTTCTCCCCGCAGTTGTAGGCGGCCATGGCCAGGGCCCAGGAGCCGAACTCGGCGTAGAGGTCCTTGAGGTAGGCCAGGGCGGCGCCGGTGGCCTTCTCCACGTTGCGGCGGTCGTCGAACCAGCGGTTGACGCGCAGCCCATAGCGGCGGGCGGTGCCGGGCACCAGTTGCCACAGGCCCACCGCACCGGCCCGGGAGCGGATGCGCCGCAGCAGGGAGCTCTCGGCCACGCAGAGGTACTTCAGGTCCTCGGGCAGGCCGGCGGCCTTCAGGCGCCGGGTGATGTAGGGGAAGTAGCGGCGGGCGCGTTTGAGCCACATCACCACCTGGGCCTGGTCGTGCACCGCGATGGTGAACTCGCGGTCCAGGGCCTCGGCCACGTGGGGGAGCTCCAGGGGCACCGGCTCGCCGCACAGGGTCAGCTTCTTGGGCGGAGCGGGGAGATAGCGCCGGGGCGCCGGGGGTGCAGGCATGGGCTGGCTCTGGGCCAGGGCGGCCAGCAGGAGGAGTCCGGCCAGGGCAGCGGCCAGTCTCCTCACGCCGTCTCCCCCCGCCGGAAGTGGTCGAAGCCGGTGAGGGTGATGTCGCGCATGCGCCCGTCCGCCCCGCGCAGGAACACCCCCCGTCCCGGGTGGACCTCGCCCACCCGGGTCACGGCCAGTCCCGGCTCCTGGTCGGCCACCAGCTCGGCCAACAGATCCACGTCCTGAGGGGCGCAGGTGAACAAGAGCTCGAAGTCCTCGCCTCCGGCCAGGGCCCAGTCCAGGGCCGAGGTGCCCAGGGCCTGGGCCACGGCGCGGGTGTGGTCGCCGATGGGCAGGAGCCGTTCCTCCACCGTGGCGCCCACCTGGGAGGCCTGGCACAGGCGGGCCAGGTCGCTGGCCAAGCCGTCGGAGATGTCCATCATGGCGTGTGCCCGGCCGGATTGGGCCAGGGCGCGGCCCGCGGCGACCCGGGGTGCAGGCCGCAGGAAACACTCCACCGCGCTGGCGGCCAGGGGGTCGTCGCGCCGACCGCCGCGTTTCAGCCAGGCCAGGCCCGCGGCCGCCTCGCCCAGCCGGCCGGTGACGCACACCGCGTCTCCGGGGTGGGCGCCGCGGCGCAGCACCGGCCGCCGCGGCTCGGCCGCGCCCAGCAGGCAGAGGCTGATCAGCAGGCGCGGCGAGGCCACGGTGTCCCCCCCCGCCAGGGTGAGCCCGTGGGCACTGGCCAGCTCCATCACCCCGCCCAGCAGGCCCTCCACCAGCTCTCGCTCCACCGGCGGGGTGAGCCCCAGGCTGAGCAACCCCCAGCGCGGCCGCGCCCCCATGGCCGCCAGGTCGCTCAGG